>JBAVRC010001152.1:0-7439 GCA_049694615.1 Thermosynechococcaceae cyanobacterium
GCGCAACAACAGCAATTCACGCCGAATTTGATGGATTTTGTCCAACGTTTGTGGGGTCGGATAGGCCACCACTTCTGTTTCTAGAGCCTCAATGCGTTCGCCATAGTCTTCCAGGACAGGAAAAAAGCCATCAATGATGGCATCGATAATGGCATAGGCCAGATAATCGGCTTGACGCCGCCGAATATTACCCTTGTCTGCCCGAATGCGATGGCGGACCGGATCGAAACAGTCGCGTTCCGGTTCTTCTTGGACTGTGAGGAGATAAAACCGACCCAGCACCAAACTGACCTGTTCGCTCCAAAAGCCTGCGGCACCAGGTTTCGCCACCACCATGTGGGCAATAATTACCAATTGATCGTCGTAGTCCTCCACTTTAGGACGTTGCGGCACATTCACCACATCCTCCAACACTAGGGGATGCAACTTAAACACGTGACCCAGACGAAGCAGAATGTCTTCATCGCCGAATCCGCGCAGGTCCACCCACGAAACCGACTCGGTGTCGAGATAGGGCTTGCAGTCCTCCGGGCTTTGCAGAACCGTCCGGTGCGCCCCTTGTTCGTTGTAGTCAATCAAGACGATTTGAGGCGGATGGGCATTCTGGTCAATGTGAAGGGTACCGGGCATGGTCCCCGGTGCATCGTGAAAATACTGAAGGTCGCCTTCTTCCTGAGATTGACGGGGAAATGGGTTTTGCACCATCGCAGTTGACCAACGCACCCATGGCTTCACCATACCAGTCTTTATCGTGGCGAAGATCTAGCTTAATCCTGCCAAAGCTGGGATTTTAGGGGCAAGATCAGGGCTCAGTCATGCCTTTACATCTCTTTACAAAGGGTCCGTAACCCTGGATAATTTTCCCTAAGACCCTGCTGTTCCAGGCATTATCCGGTCTAAAAATGGTGGTAGGATAGCCCAACATCCCCTAGGGGTCAGAATAAGCCGTAAGAGAAATCCCTATGTATATCGTTCAAATTGCATCTGAATGTGCCCCTGTGATTAAAGCTGGCGGATTGGGCGATGTTATTTACGGCCTTAGTCGAGAGCTTGAGCTGCGCGGCAATACGGTGGAGCTCATTCTGCCCAAGTATGACAACATGCGCTACGACCATGTTTGGGGAATGCACTGCGCCTATCAGGATCTGTGGGTGCCCTGGTACGGCGGTGTCATCCACTGTTCCGTCGATTGCGGCTGGGTGCATGGGCGGTTGTGCTTTTTCATCGACCCCCATTCCGGCGATCGCTTCTTTAACCGGGGTCATTATTACGGTGCGTTGGATGACCACATGCGTTTTGCCTTTTTTAGCAAGGCAGCGTTGGAATTTTTACTCAAAAGCAATAAGCGCCCGGATATCATCCATTGCCACGATTGGCAAACGGGTCTGTTGCCCGTGATGCTCTACGAGATTTACCAGCATCATGATATGTGGACGCCACGGGTCAATTACACCATTCATAATTTCCGACACCAGGGGGTCTGCGGAGCTGATGTCCTGTGGGCCACAGGACTGAATCGTGAGGACTATTACTTTGCCTATGATCGCCTTCAGGATAACCACCATCCCACGGCCTTAAATTTCATGAAGGGTGGGATTGTCTATTCCAATTTTGTGAATACGGTATCGCCCCACCATGCTTGGGAGGCCCGTTTTAGCGATGTGGGCTGCGGTTTGCAAGCGACCCTAGAAATTCATCAATCTAAGTTTGGCGGCATTCTCAACGGAATTGACTATGAAGTCTGGAATCCCGATGGCGATCGCTATATTCCGGCACACTACACGGTCGAAAATTTTGCCGATAAGAAACTCAACAAAAAAGCATTACGAGAGCGGTTGTTGCTAGAGGATAGCGACAAGCCGGTTGTCTGTTATATCGGACGCCTCGACGACCAAAAGGGCGTGCATTTGGTCCACCACGCGATGTACTACGCCCTCAATCACGAGGCGCAGTTTGTGTTGTTGGGGTCGGCGACCGAACCGAATATTAACTCTTGGTTCTGGCATGAAAAACATTTCTTGAACAATAATCCCAACTGCCATCTCGAACTTGGATTTAATGAAGAGTTATCCCACCTCATTTATGCAGGGGCCGACATTATTGTGGTGCCCAGCAATTACGAACCCTGCGGCTTGACCCAAATGATTGGGTTACGCTACGGTACGGTTCCAGTGGTACGTGGCGTGGGCGGATTATTAAATACGGTCTTTGATTGGGACTATGATGAGTTTCATCCGTCGGAAGAACGGAATGGGTTTGTCTTTTTCCAAACCGATCAAAGTGCAGTGGAGTCAGCGTTGGGGCGAGCACTCGATTTGTGGACTAAAACACCGGATCTCTTTCAACAACTTGCCATACAAGGGATGAAATGCGACAACTCGTGGCATCATGCGGGAGAGAAATATGAAGGGGTTTACGAACACATCCGTCATAAATAGTGCGTAAATCTGCCATGACCGCTCAATTCTTACCGTTAGGTCAATGGAAACGGACAATGGAACCTTGACAGTCGTCTCTGCGACTGAGCCAGATTGGTGTCGCGAGGTCCTCCAACAATGGTGGGATCCTGGGCGTCAGCTCATCCAATCCATCCGACGTTACCAACAATGGCGAGAGAGGGGGGGCTTTTTAGGATTTTATTTCTGCAAATTAAATATTGTGCAGCATCGCTTTTGGAGCGTTGTCACTGGTGCAGACATTCCGCTCAACTGTCAAATTGGCGGCGGTTTTTTACTCACCCATCCCAATGGTGTTGTCATTCATCCAGATGCCCAGATTGGTCCTAACTGCCTGTTTCTTCAGCAGGTTACAGTTGTTGCAAATGTTAAAATTGGTGGACATGTCGACATTGGTGCAGGCGCGAAAATCATTCGCCCTATTACAATTGGCGATCATGCTGTGATTGGGGCCAATGCAGTTGTTTTGTGCGATGTTCCGGCGGGTGCGACTGCGGTAGGTGTTCCGGCACGAGTGATTCATGGAGCAGACTAAAATAGCACTTCGGGTCAAGCTTTTTGGGGTAAGCTAGGATAATTGGGTTGTCCGGCAGACCCTACTCAAAGATGGGCCGGTTGAAATGGAATGCATAAGGATGGTCCTGTGACCCAAACAAATCTTGATTGTTTAACGGATACCGATCCGCAAGTAGCTGGGATTTTACAACAAGAATTACAACGCCAACGCGATCACCTGGAACTGATTGCCAGCGAGAACTTTACCTCAGCCGCCGTTCTCGCGGCCCAAGGCTCGGTCCTGACCAATAAGTATGCTGAAGGTCTGCCTGGGAAACGCTACTACGGCGGCTGTGAGTTTATTGATGCGGTCGAGCAATTGGCCATTGATCGTGCCAAAGCCCTTTTTGGGGCTGCTCATGCCAACGTTCAACCCCATTCCGGTGCACAGGCCAACTTTGCCGTCTTTTTGTCGCTCCTAGAACCGGGCGACACCATCATGGGCATGGACTTGTCCCACGGCGGTCATTTAACTCACGGCTCTCCGGTCAATGTCTCTGGCAAATGGTTTAAGGTTGTTCAGTACGGCGTCGATCCCGTCACCGAACAGCTCAACTACGACCTCGTGCGCCAAGTCGCTCTGGAACATCGCCCCAAACTCATCATCTGTGGCTATTCCGCCTACCCGCGCATCATCCAGTTCGATCAGTTTCGGGCGATCGCCGATGAAGTAGGCGCATACCTCCTGGCCGATATTGCCCATATTGCCGGATTGGTGGCTACTGGATTGCACCCCAACCCCCTCCCGCTGTGCGATGTGGTCACTACCACCACCCACAAAACCCTGCGTGGTCCAAGAGGCGGACTGATCATGACTCGCGACCCCGAACTGGGTAAAAAACTGGACAAAGCCGTCTTCCCCGGCACCCAGGGCGGTCCGCTAGAGCATGTGATCGCCGCCAAAGCGGTGGCCTTCGGTGAAGCGCTGAAGCCTGAATTTAAGATCTATTCGGCTCAAGTGATTGAAAACGCCCAAACCTTGGCCCAACAACTGCAACAGCGTGGCTTTAAGATTGTCTCCAACGGCACCGATAATCACCTGTTGCTGGTCGACTTGCGCTCCATTGGCATGACGGGCAAACAAGCCGACCAGCTGGTCAGTCAAGTCAACATCACCGCCAATAAAAATACGGTTCCCTTTGACCCGGAATCCCCCTTTGTCACCAGCGGGTTGCGGTTAGGGTCGGCGGCCATGACCACACGGGGCATGGGCACCACCGAATTTAGGGAAATTGCCAACATCCTGGCGGATTGCTTACTTAACCCAGAAGACGACGCGGTCAAACGCGATTGTCGCCAACGGGTTGCCTCCCTGTGCGATCGCTTTCCCCTCTACCCCCATTTGCAAATTCCGGTTTCTGCATTGGTCTAGACCAAACGACCCGTTGCGGTGGGGGCTTCATGGGTCAATCGGGTTTTCAAGACGCTAGCAATGCGCGCAGCAGCACCGGGTTGACCCATTCGCTGTTGGCCATTGTGCCGATACAAGTCCCGATCCGTCGAGTCTTGCAACAGGTTTACAACTGTGTTGGGCACCTGATCGGGGCGCTCTAGCAAATGAATCGATGGCCCCAACAGGCGAGACTGGGCTTCGGCAAAGGCCCAGGTAAATTGCGGGCCGCTGCCTGCCAGTGTTACAACAGGCAGTCCCAGTCCCACACATTGTTCCGTGGCCGTACCCGCCATTGCGATCGCCAGATCGGCTAAATGCAACCCATCATTGAACACCTGTTGGGCCATGAGTAACTGGGTCTGTTGATGCTGCAACCGACAATGGGGGACAGCAAGGTCAGCATTGGGCTGTTCGTGCCACCCCGCAGCCACTGTCTTCTCCTGCAAGACAGCCAAGTCCAAAGCCGCGTCGATTGCGGCAATCAACACTAGCGGCTGTGATTGGGCTGCAAGGGGCGTAATGCCCTCTAAAATTTGTTGCCAGTTGCGATAAGCTTCCGGCGAACGGGAACCGGGCAACAGCAAAACCACAGGAGCTGCCGCCGGTAACAGGTCACGGGGGAGTTTGCCAGAGGGCATCAGGTCATCCATCATGGGATTTCCCGCATCCACCACTGGAATGGGCCATTGTCCCAGCCCCTGAGCCGTCAACCGATCTCGGGGAAAAACCGCCCGACACCGTCGATGCTGCATCAGCGATCGCTCCCAAGGCAAATAATCGGAGTTGAACCAGCGCTGCCAAGGCCAACGGGGCGATCGCCCTCCCTCGAACGCTGATTCATCGCTCCGCAAATAATATTCCGACTTGGCTGTACCCACAAATGCATAGGGTGCGCCGCTGTGCCAAGCAAAGAGAAGCGGCACAATATCCCCGACCGCCAGTACCGCTCCACCGGTTGCTGCCCATTGGCGACAGGCTTTCAATTGCGCGCCAGTCAAGGGCAACAAACCAGACCGCAGGTCTTGGAACAATTGTCGTTGATCCATGTAAATGAACCCACCGGAAGGCAGGGCACCACAAACCGGGCCATACAGCTTGATATTGGTTTGTCGATAGGCACGGCCTTCCCCCACAATGGGCATGGCTTGTAGATCCCAATCGGGGCATTGTTGGCGCAGTTGGCGCAGAATGCGCACCGCCACGACGTCTTCCCCATGACCATTGCTTAAGGCTAGAAGCTTCATGAATGAGTCGGCTATCGGAACGTTTTAGAATGATGAAGCAAGCATACTCCCCAGTGCAGATCAATCTCTGATCGGAACAGCCCTAGGGTAAGAGCTTTTTCTTCATTCAACCGTTATTTTGACCTGAATTGAATTCTGTTTTTTATGCAAACCCATTGCGATGTCCTGATCCTGGGGGGTGGTGCTATTGGTCTAGCCACGGCCCTCTAACTGGCCTTAAAAGGGGCATCGGTTACCATCTTGAGCCGTAACGGGCAAGAGGCAGCCCTCCAAGCCGCAGCGGGCATGTTGGCCCCCCAAGCCGAGGCACTGTTGCCAGGACCCATGTTGGATCTGTGTCTTCGTAGCCGTGCCCTTTATCCCGAATGGACCCAGAAACTCGAATCCTTGACGGGACTGGATCCTGAATATTGGCCCTGCGGCATTATCGCGCCGCAATATGCCCCAGATCGCATGCAAGATCCCTACCCTGCGATTCCAATTTCAGCAGGGCGACGGGACTGGTGCGATCGCCCCCATCTCGACACCTTGCAACCTGGGCTCAGCGAAGCCGTTGTTGGCGGGTGGTGGTTCCCTGAAGACGGACAGGTGAATAATCAGAAAATGGCCCAAGTGTTACGCCTTGCAGTGCAACAGTTAGGCGTAAAATTACGCGAAGGGATAACGATACAGCAAATCAACCATAATTCCGACCAGGTGACAGGCGTCGAAACAACTGATGGTCTGTATCAGGCTAGTCATTATGTGTTGGCCACCGGGGCATGGGCAGGCGATTGGTTGCAACTACCTGTGGTCCCGCGCAAGGGACAAATGTTATCCCTACGTTGGGACAAAACCCAGCAACCGCTTCAACATGTGTTATTTGGCAGCGAGGTTTATGTGGTGCCGCGTCAGAATGGACGCATTCTGATTGGCGCAACGAGCGAGTCAGTCGGTTTTATGCCCCACAATACTGCCGTAGGCGTACAACACCTTTTAAGGGCTGCGATATGCCTTTATCCGATCCTCCAGGATTGGATTCTTGAGCAATGTTGGTGGGGATTTCGACCGACAACCCCCGACGAATTGCCCATTCTAGGGCCGAGTCCCTATTCCAACTTGGTAATTGCGACAGGACATCATCGCAACGGAATTCTACTTGCCCCAGTTACGGCACGTTTACTTTCTATATTGATTATTCAGAACCAATTAGATCCCCTAATTCAATATTTTCAGTTGAGTCGGTTTGAAAAATCAGACATGTGCGATTTCTAAATAGATTCAGCTTCAATGGGAGCGACCAAGCCAATTTGCTTTTAAAACATCAGTTATATCTTCCACAGGAAGAGCAGGATCAAATAAATTGCCTTGCACTATGTAACATCCCAGCGATCGCAAAAGGTCTAATTGATATCGAGTTTCAACGCCCTGAACAACAACATCCATGTTCAAGTTCCGGGTCATTGATAGTAGGGATTGAAATTCTTCATATACATAAGATTCTGAAGTTAGATTTTGGATAAAGGAGGGATGCATTTTAATGCCCCTTACAGATAGCCTAGATAATAAGTTATGGATTGAAGATTTTTTAAAATCAAAATCTTCCAAGGTTGTGCCATCTGTATAAGTCTTGATATTTAATAAATTGAATTCGCTAATAATGCTTTTAGAGAAATTCAAATCTTCTAATAAAGTTTTTTGAGAAATTTCTAATTCGATAAACTTAGGATCTAAATCGGCTTTTTCAAGACCACTATAGATATACCTTTTTAGATTAGAGTCATAGAACTGATCTGCACTAAGGTTTATAGA
>JBAVRC010001153.1:0-1805 GCA_049694615.1 Thermosynechococcaceae cyanobacterium
CCCATGAGCACCAATTTCATGACCTTCATCATGAATGCGCTTAATTAAATCAGGGTACAACTCAGCCGTATAACCAGGGACGAAGAATGTAGCTTGAACCGCTTTCGCTTTGAGCATATCGAGGATACGCGGCACCCCGGTCTTGGGGCCATAACGAGCCCAAGACATCACTGAAAGTCGATCTTTATTCTTAGGATTAGCCTGCAGCATCCCAGACTCCCCATCGACATCAAAACTCAAAACGGCAGCACAACGAATCCCTTCTGGCCATGCATATGCCATATCTGTCAACTCCTTATCCAGCTAAGCTTTTCTCTTCTACAGATAGATCGTTAATCGCTGAACGCTTGGGGTAAACCTCACCCTACGGTCTTGTGAGGGTAGACTGCTAACGTAACGAAATTCAGCAAGATTTAATTGTTGTTTCTGATACAAAAATAATCTCGACCTCCTTGCTTACTAAATCATGAATTAGCTTGACCAAGATTTACCGATTTATTCATGGAACATCAGGCAAGGTAAGTTACGCTCTCGGCTATATAGGCATCTAAACAAGGTTGATGCGGTCTACGACGACGACAACAATGAATGAGATGGGTGCGACTCGTACCCGTCTCAAAGAATGATAAATAGAACTTTGAGCTAAAATCTAGTCAAAAATGCGTCAAAAGTCTTGAACAGGAGACTCCATAACCCAATGAGCTAAATCGTCCAAGTTGAACGCCATTAGAATAAATTATTCATTTATTCGCAATCAAAATAGATCTAAATTGCTATTTAAGTATTTTGATTTCAAAAATCACCCTATAAAATGATTAAAGTAATATTTATATTGTTTTTTCGGCAAAACTAATTCCGAAAATGTGGTTGACGACACATTTTCAAATTTGTATAAGTCCTAAGCTTAGCCTTACGAATTTCTGTGGATAGAGTCGTGAGGTTATTACACAAGGTCAGTCTGATTACGGGTGCAGGTTCCGGGATTGGTCAGGCAACGGCACTCTTATTTGCGCGGGAAGGTGCAACCGTTGTTGCTGTAGACCGCAACCCTGAAACGTTGGAAAAAACAAAATCCTTGATTGAACAGTTAGGGGGTGCATGTAAAACACTCACGGTTGATGTTTCGCAGGAGCAGCAGGTTAAGGATGCGATCGCCCAAACCATTGAGCAGTTTGGCAGGCTAGATGTGCTTTTCAATAACGCTGGGGTATCTATCCTAAAACTGGCGACGGAAACGACCGAAGCTGATTTAGATTTCCTGCTAGGTATCAACGTTAAAGGCATCTTTTTTGGCTGTAAACACGCCATTCCCCAGATGGTGAAGCAAGGTGGGGGGGTCATTGTCAACACCGCTTCAGAACTCGCGATCGTCGGACAGCCATTGTATACGGCTTACTGTGCAACCAAGGGGGCTGTTCTGGCGTTAACCCGTGCATTATCGGTGGAGTGGGCAGCTCAGGGCATTCGCATCAATGCGGTTTGTCCCGGACCTATCAAAACGCCGATGCTGCAAGCTGAATTTGATATTGCGACCAATCCGGTAGCAGAAGAACAAGCCGCAATTCAAGCCATTCCGGTCGGTCGATTAGGGATGCCGGAAGATATTGCCCGTGTCGTGGTGTTTCTGGCCAGTGAGGATGCCCAGTTTGTGCATGGAAGCGCGATCGTTGCGGATGGGGGCCGCACTGCATTCTAATTCGTGTTCTAACCCTGCGTCTTATTTGTAGGAGTGATGGAAGATGTCTCATTGGTCAAGACGTTCGATGCTGACTGACGGACACATCTATTCCAACTCCTTACAGCAA
>JBAVRC010001154.1:0-5270 GCA_049694615.1 Thermosynechococcaceae cyanobacterium
CTCTAACTCAGGCATTTGAGCGATGGCTGGGATTCGTGCATCGATTTGGCTTTGCATTTGACCGACAACACCAATCAGCAGAGGAGCTTCGCATTAAAATTAATGAGCGTATTAGCCAAGAAATCCCGATTGGAGAGTTCTCATTCTGTGGATATCCTTTTACAGCCATTGAAGACGATGGATTACTCCGCTTAGGACGAGTTGCACTTGGAATAATATCTCTTCTACCCAGAAAGAATTTTATTCGTGCGGTGACATTAGGGTGTCTTGCCGATGCCATCATGGATTATCCCAGCCGATACGATTTATTTCAATGGGTTATTAGTACTTCTCAGGAACCCATAGCGGATGAAATAGAATCGGAGGTTAACCAACTTATTAGTAGTAGGAACTTGGTTGCGCTACAGGCTGCTCATCACCTCCTGTCTTTCGAGGGAAGCCATAATGCTTATCAAATGCAGGAAACTCTGCCAGATGATCTATTTCCCATCAATCCTCAATTAGTTGAGCATATAGAGGACCCGTGTAATCCATGTTTTCAATGGAGTGAGGAAGATTGCAAAAAATGTCTAACAAGGACTGATTTAACCCCCTATCAGATAATTCAGAAAATCAGTAACTATTGCCTGAATCCTAATTTTTTAGTTCCAAAAGATTTAGGGGAAAGACTTCAGCCATTGATTGAGGAAATTTCTGTTGACGAACTTTGGTCAACTCATTGGAGAGGTGGTGATGATTTTAAGTATGAGCAATGTGAGGCTGTACTTTGTGCCTATACACCCCAAGCGGTTGCAGATAAGCTTTGCAAAGTTATACAAAGTATTCAACAGCGTACAGGAGAAAGCTTACGACAATTATGCTTCCATTTTACGTCTAATTATTTAATATTTACTAATAAAGAGCATGAAGTCATCCGCCAAACATGGCAGAAAATTAATGAAAAATTTAATGATTTTGGCGATCTAGAAAGAATAGCTGAAGCTCGTTTGTTTTGGATGGTTCTCAAAAATCTAGACGCAAATCAACAACTCAATCATTTCTATTCTCGATCTGAAGAGTTGATAGATTACTTCTTTCTGGGAAAAAGTTTCAAGTCAAATATATCTTTACCGGAGGAGACTAAAGCATTACTTCAAGAGGGAAGTCGGACACAAATCAAGAGAATACTATTTTTTATTGCTAAATATCCGGAAAGTCTTCAAGAAGAAATTGTTCAAGAATTTATTTATCCAATTATTAATAATTCAGACAGCTTTATTCGATCTATTGTTTTGAGAATTATTTTCGAAGCCGATATAGACAGCATACACCAGCATTTCTTGCAAAGAAAATGGAAATGGAATTCTAACTATCATGAAGCCGAAAATTATTGGGGGAGCTATTTTTTATGTAAATATGCTTCATCAGAATCTTATGCAACTCTGTTCCCACGTATTCATCCTGCTTATATTGGATATTTAGTAAGCTTGCGAGGGACAAAAGAGACTGAAACCTATGAATATATAAATTATATTTCTCAAGCTTGGAATAAAATTTACGAGGAAACATATCAAGTTCCTAACGACCTACCTTTGATAGAAGTTAGAATCAACCAAGAGACATCTTTCCCGAACTATACTCGTATTCATCTTTCTGAAAGTTATAACTCAAGATCTGAAAATTCTATTGATAGAAATTTTAGCTGGGGAGGTTATTTAGAAAGAAATAAATCTGATTCCGACTTATTATTTTCAGACAATTATGTCGGACTTAATGAAAGTGTACACAAGTTCATTCAACAGCAGAATGATATAGGTAATTTTCTTGTATTTGATATCATTCCTGTTGATGTATTGTCAAGAGTTGTAGTTTTACAGCCTCAACTTGTCGAACAATGGCTGAAGCCAATTTCACCAGAGCAAGATCTATTAAAAAGGAAAGTAATACACCTTGCCAGTGCATTTTATGAATGCCTTTGTGCCGCTCTGTTTAATGTAAATCATACTCAGGCACAAGAGCTATATGATTGCTTGCAGTCTGAGAAACGTAAAGTCACACTTTATGATTGTGATACTAAAATTAGCTTTTTAGATTACGCTCTCTTTTGCGGAGATGAAAAATTAGAGATAGAAAATTTATGGCGACAGAGAATAAAAAAATGTCGCTCAGATTTAGAGTTGTTGGAAATATTAATTGTTATTCAGCAAAGTGGAAAAACAAACTGGCTTCAGTCTTATATAGAAAATAGCTTGGGTTCACTTAGCCCCATAGAATTCTCATATGCGATAACAGCTCTTGGATTTATAGATGATGACTTTGCCTTCAAAACGTTAACTAAATTGGTTGAAACTCTACCAGATACTTGGAGAGGTAAATTAGCTGCTCTGTCGCTAGAACGCTGGCAAAAGAATTCATGGGCAAAACATTGGTTTGCTGATTTTCTGAACGAAAGTGACGCTGTGATTGCATGGAGTCACTTTAGATTATTCCTTCATTGTGTTGATCGACGATACTGGCTATGGAATAAATCCATAATTAACGGAACTGTGAAGCACGGTAATTACGAGAGAAATCTGGAGTTTCTTGAAGACAATACAGTAGATGTACTAAGACATAGTATTCAGAAAAATGAAAATTCTTTTAAGCAATATTTCCTTGGCCAGAAAATTGCAGAACGTCAAGCTTGGCCATGGCTATAGTTGTCAATATTTCATGCCAAAAATTTATGTAGCAGTCAAATTTCAGGAGAAAAGTATGATGGCAAATTCGATTATTACTAAAGTGGTTGAACAGATGAATGACTTGCCTGATGATCTTCAGCAACAAGTACTCGCCTATATTCTAAGCCTGCGGCAAGAACATTCACATGAATCTGGCAACGCCTGGGACGTACTTGAATCCCTTGCCGGAACCATCGAAGCCCCTGCCGATTGGTCAAAAGAACACGATCATTACCTCTACGGTACACCCAAGCAATCAGAACCCAATTCATGACCAAAGATCGTTTATTTCTAGACACCGCATTCATTCAAGCCCTGCTCAACCCTCGCGACAATTATCACGACCAGGCAAAACAACTGTTTCCTCGCATTCGCACCGCATCCGAAGTCTGGATTACAGAAGCCATCTTCGCTGAAGTTGGCAATGCCTTAAGCGCCTTCAATCGTAAAGGTGCCGTTCAATTCATCCAACAGTGTTACCGCACCGAAAACATGAGAGTCGTTAGCGTCGATACAGCCCTACTGATGCAGGCACTAGAACTCTATCAATCCCGCCCCGATAAAACCTGGGGCTTAACCGATTGCATCTCCTTCGTCGTCATGCAACAGCAAAATCTAACCGATGCCGTAACAGGCGATCGCCATTTCATTCAAGCAGGCTTTCGCGCCTTGATGTTGGTCTAAAGAAAACCTCAAAAGTTACTCAACTTCTTGTTTTCGGGATTTTTGAGCTAAGCACTAAAGTACTTCGCCACTGGGTGATAAGTAACAAATGCCGTCGTCGATTGCTCAGGATACAACTGCTCACTCTCATCCATCGACATGCCAATCCGATCTGTGCCCAACAACTCCAACTGCTTAAACTGATCCGCCACATTGGGACAAGCCGGATAGCCAAAGCTATAGCGCGAACCCTGATATCGCTGCGCTAATATATCGCGGATATTATCTGGTTCTAGGTCGCCATAGCCTAACTCCCGCCGAATCCGAGCATGAGACCACTCTGCGATCGCCTCTGCTGTCTGCACCGCCATGCCGTGGAAATAGAGGTAGTCGGTGTAGGAATTTTCGGCAAACAGTTTTTGGGCAAACTCTGTAGCAATATGGCCCACCGTTACCGCCTGCATGGGAAAGACATCAAATTGGTTATCTGCGATGGGACGGAAGAAGTCGGCAATACATAACCGCCGTAACGACTTCTGACGCGGGAACGTCCAAGTCACCAGCGGTGTTGCCGTTTGGGGCGTCAACCCTTGTGCCACCACTGTCGGATCGTAGAGATGCACGGAATTGCCTTCCGCCGTGCAGGGGAAGTAGCCATAGACTAACGTCGGCGCGAGCAATTTTTCGCTCATAATCCGCTGCTTCCAGTCCGCCAACACAGGATAGACCTTCTCGGCTAAAAAGGCATCGTACTCCTCCTTGGATTGGTCCTGAGGTTTACGAAACTGCCACTGACCCACAATCAGCGCCTGCAAATCCAGATGCCAGAATAATTCTTCAAAGGAGAACTCCTCCGGTTTCAGGATCTGCGTGCCCCAGAACGGCGGCACGGGTCGGGGAATCTCCACATCCACTGCATCCGATCGCTGGGTATCAATCACTTCCGGTTCAGCCGGGGCTTCCTTGTTCGCCGTCGCACCGCCATTGAGTTCCCGTTCGGCTTGGGCGATCGCATTCCGGCCCTTTTGGTTAAATTGGGCCAGATCTGCCAAAAAGCCCTCTGCATCGGCCCATTTCTGCTCTCCCTTAGCGGGCATCAGCCGATCCATAAATGTGAGATCGGCAAAGGCATCTTTACCGTAAATCACTTGGCCCTTGTAAGCTTTCTGGCAGTCTTCGTAGACAAACTTCGGTGTCAACGCCGCACCGCCCAGAATCACCGGAACGGTAATCCCCTTCTCATTAAAGACTTCCAGATTTTCCTTCATGAAGGCTGTGGATTTCACCAACAGTCCGCTCATGGCGATGCAATCGGGCTGATGTTCGTTGTAGGCATCGATAATGGCATTCACGGGCTGTTTGATGCCCAAGTTGATGACCTTGTAGCCGTTGTTGGTGAGGATGATATCCACCAGGTTCTTGCCAATGTCATGGACATCGCCCTTGACGGTGGCGATTAGGAACTTACCCTTGCCGGAAGATTCGTCCTGCCCTTCGACCTTTTCCATAAAGGGTTCTAGAAAGGCTACTGCCGACTTCATGGTTTCAGCCGATTGCAACACAAAGGGCAATTGCATCTGCCCTGATCCGAACAATTCGCCCACCACTTTCATGCCATCCAGCAAGAAGGTGTTGATGATTTGGAGGGGTGGGTAGGTTTCCAGGGCAATTTTGAGGGCATCTTCTAAGCCAATGCGTTCGCCGTCGATGATGTGTTGCTTTAACCGTTCTTCCATGGGGAGGTCAGCCAGGGAACTGCCCGAACGCGCATCCTTGGCACTCACCCCTGCAAAGAGTTCGGTGAGTTTGGTGAGGGGGTCGTAGATGCAAATACCGTTTTCGTCAAAGCGGCGGCGATCATAGATGAGGTCACGGCAGACCTCTTGATGTTCCGGTTCGATTTTGGCT
>JBAVRC010001155.1:0-1702 GCA_049694615.1 Thermosynechococcaceae cyanobacterium
ATTCGCAACCTCCCCGCCGTCGAAACCCTAGGCTCCGTTACTGTCATTTGCTCTGATAAAACGGGTACGCTGACGCAGAACCGCATGACGGTCACTTTTTTGTCCGTAGCAGGACATCGCGTCGATCTGAGTACCCAGGCGAATCATCATCAGCCAACGGTGAGTTCTACCGAGCCCCTCTCTCCGCTACTCTCTACACAGCCAGCATTAGCTCTGCTCCTAACGGGAGCTACCCTTTGCAACGATGTCCAGTTTGAACCTGCGCCTGACGAACCCGGTCGCTTTTACGATCTTGGAGATCCGACCGAAGGTGCTCTAGCCGTGGCGACAGCTCGTCTGGGACTCTGGAAAGGAAACCTGGAAGCTGCTTTCCCTCGCATCGCCGAGATTCCCTTTGAGTCGGATCGGAAGCGCATGACCACCATTCATCGGCACGCTTCTGCCATAGACTACAGTCCTGCCGTGCTTGCACCGCTCGAATCCTTTCTGCACTTTTCCAAGGATTGGCCTTACATCGTCTTTACAAAAGGAGGCATTGAGAGCTTACTCGAAATTTCGAGTCAAGTTTGGGCCAATGACCATGCCGAGTCGCTCGATCCCATGTGGCATCAAAGAATCATGGCTGCCAATAATGAGCTGGCCCTGGAGGGAATGCGAGTCTTGGGCGTCGCGTTTCGCGGATTGGAATTCTTTGCGGCTAACGACAACACCCATCCGCTTGAGCAAAACCTGACCTTTATTGGCCTCATTGGAATGCGCGATCCGGCGCGACCAGAAGCGAGAAATGCCGTACAGACCTGTAAACAAGCAGGAATCCGCCCAATCATGATCACAGGCGATCAGCCCTTGACGGCTCAACATATTGCCCATGAGTTAGGGATTACAACCCTAGATCGGATTCCGACAGGCCCGAGTCTGGATCGCCTTTCCCCGGAAGAACTGACGGCCCTAGTTGCAGAGGTTTCTGTCTTTGCTCGCGTATCGCCTCAACAGAAATTAGCGATCATTCAGGCACTGCAAGACCAGGGACATATTGTGGCCATGACAGGGGATGGCATTAACGATGCGCCCGCCTTACGAAAAGCCGACATTGGGGTGGCAATGGGCCTGACAGGAACCGATGTAGCCAAAGAATCAGCGGATATGGTGCTCCTTGACGACAACTTTGCCACCATCGTTGCAGCGGTGAGAGAAGGGCGAGTCATTTACGACAACATTCGCAAGAGTATTAAGTACCTTTTGAGCAGTAATTCAGGCGAAATTGGGGTTATGCTCCTCGCCCCGCTACTAGGAATGCCCCTTCCCCTGTTGCCGATCCAAATTCTTTGGATTAATTTGATGACGGATGGCTTGCCAGCGTTAGCGTTGAGTGTGGAGCAAGCGGAGGAACAGACGATGAATCGTTCCCCCTACCCGCCGACTGAAACGATTTTTGGGCGAGGGATGGGGCGCGAGATCCTGTTGCTCGGATTAATGACCAGTTTTATTTGCATTGGAACAGGATACTGGTATTGGCAGGTCAATCACTCCGCAAACTGGCAGACGATGATCTTTACGGTCCTCACGTTTTCCGAGCTGGGTATTGCCCTTGCAGTTCGGTCAGATCGAGAGTCCCTCTTTCAACTGGGGTTGTGGTCGAATCGATTGTTGCTGGGTGCGGTGCTGTTGACGATTGGTCTTCAACTATCTGTGATCTATCTTC
>JBAVRC010001156.1:0-8899 GCA_049694615.1 Thermosynechococcaceae cyanobacterium
GAGCAGGTGACGGCAGAAGATGCCCCCTCTTTTGCGTCGGGAATGCAGGCGGGAGAAGTGAAGGCGCAACCCTGCGATCCCCAGCAGCCCTTTTTTGCCGGACAGCAACCCATCGTGCTGGAAAACAGCGGCCAAATCGATCCCGAACGGATTGAGGAGTACATTGCAGCAGGCGGATACGAATCGCTATACCGCGCGCTCTACGACCTGACGCCCGCAGAGGTGGTTGAAGAAATCACCCAAAGCGGATTGCGCGGACGGGGCGGCGGCGGTTATCCCACGGGGTTGAAGTGGGCGACGGTGGCCAAAATGCAGGGAGACCAAAAGTACGTCATCTGCAATGCCGATGAGGGAGACCCTGGAGCCTTTATGGATCGCAGCGTGTTGGAGAGCGATCCCCATCGGGTGTTGGAAGGCATGGCGATCGCCGGGTATGCGATCGGCGCAAGTCACGGATACATCTACGTTCGTGCAGAGTATCCCCTAGCGATCCAGCATCTGAATAAAGCCATCCAACAAGCGAAGAAGTACGGGTTGCTGGGCAGTCAAATTTTTGAGTCTGGATTCGACTTCAAAATCGATATCCGCATTGGCGCGGGGGCCTTTGTGTGCGGCGAGGAAACAGCCCTGATTCACTCCATTGAAGGCGGTCGAGGCAATCCGCGCCCGCGTCCGCCCTATCCTGCCGAGGCGGGGCTGTGGGAGTGCCCGACCTTGATCAACAACGTGGAAACCTACGCCAATATCACGCCCATTATTCGCAAAGGCGCGCAGTGGTATAGCAGCATCGGCACCGAAAAAAGCAAGGGCACAAAGGTATTTGCCCTCACGGGAAAGGTACAGAACACGGGGTTAGTGGAAGTCCCGATGGGGACGACCCTGCACCAGATCGTAGAAGAAATGGGCGGGGGCGTACCGGATGGCAAGGTGAAAGCGGTGCAAACCGGGGGGCCTTCGGGGGGCTGCATTCCTGCAGAATTTTTCGATACGCCCGTGGAGTACGAGTCCTTGCAGCGCCTGGGCACCATGATGGGTTCCGGCGGCATGATCGTGATGGACGAGTCTACCAGCATGGTGGAAATTGCCCAGTTTTATATGGACTTTTGCCGGGGCGAAAGTTGCGGCAAGTGCGTCCCCTGTCGAGCCGGAACGGTTCAACTGCACGAAATGCTCACCAAGGTGGTCAAGGGTCAGGCAACCGCCGCCGATCTGGAAAAGATGGAAGCGCTCTGTCAAATGGTGAAGGAAATGAGCCTGTGCGGTTTGGGGCAGTCGGCACCCAACCCGGTGCTGAGTACCCTGCGGTACTTCAGGGGCGAGTACGAGGCACTCCTGAAACAGGAAGCGGCAGCTATCCCCTAATCCCAATTGTTGCGTAAGGAGTATACAAGCCATGTCAGTAAAGACGCTCAAAATTGACGGAAAGGATGTTGCGATCGAACAGGGTGCAACCCTCCTCCAAGCGGCAAAGGAAGTTGGGATTAAAATTCCGACGCTCTGTTTTTTAGAAGGCGTGACGCCTGCTGCCGCCTGTCGTATGTGCATGGTGGAAATTGAAGGTAGCTCTAAACTGCAACCTGCTTGCGTCACGGAAGTAGCAGAAGGGATGGTCGTGCAAACCAATACCCCCAAATTGCAAGACTTTCGCCGCATGAATGTGGAATTGCTCTTTGCGGAAGGGAATCACGTTTGTTCGATTTGCGTGGCCAATGGCAACTGCGAGTTACAGGATATGGCCATTACGGTCGGCATGGATCACAGCCGCTTCCCCTACCGCTTCCCCGATCGCCACGTGGATGTTTCCCACGAACAGTTCGGCATCGACCACAATCGCTGCATTCTCTGCACCCGCTGCGTCCGGGTCTGCGATGAAATTGAGGGAGCGCACGTTTGGGATGTGGCCGAGCGGGGCGAACATTGCTTTATCGTGTCCGGTCTACATCAACCCTGGGGAGAAGTGGATGCCTGTACCGCCTGCGGCAAGTGTGTAGATGCTTGCCCAACGGGAGCCATCTTCCGCAAAGGCAGTACCACGGGCGAGAAAGAACGCGATCGCGCCAAGTTGGAATTTTTAGTGACGGCACGGGAGAAACACCAATGGACAAGATAAGGTTTGCTACGGTTTGGTTGGCGGGGTGTTCGGGCTGTCACATGTCCTTCCTGGATTTGGACGAGTGGTTGATCGAGCTGGCCCAGCACGCCGATGTGGTGTTTAGCCCCGTGGGATCTGACATCAAGGACTACCCCGAAAATGTGGATGTGTGCTTGGTAGAAGGCGGTGTTGCCAATGAGGACAACTTGGAATTACTCCTCAAAGTACGCAAGCAAACCAAAACCCTCGTTTCTTTTGGGGATTGTGCTGTAACTGCCAATGTCCCTGCCATGCGGAATATGTTGGACGGGGCGGAATCCGTGCTCAAGCGCGGTTATCTGGAGTTGGCGGAATATTCGCCCCAACTCCCTCACGAACCGGGAATTGTACCGGAGTTATTAGACCAAGTCGTGCCCGTCCATCAGGTCGTACCTGTGGACATCTACATGCCGGGTTGTCCACCCCCTGCCGATCGCATTCGGGCGACGTTGGAGCCGTTACTGCGCGGGGAAATGCCCGTCATGGAAGGCCGCGACATGATTAAGTTTGGCTAACTGTTTCGTGTTTATTGCATAGGAGGCGTTATGAATCTCAACTCAGAAATCCAAGCTGCTATTGACCAAGCTCATGCGGTTTCAGCCGAGAAAGGCGCAAACTCAAAAGAAAGCGCAGTCGCTTGGGACATTGTGGAAGAATTAGAGGCCGAAGCGGCTCATCAACAGGCAAAACGTCCGAAAACAAGTTTTGAGGAATATTGCGATGAGAACCCGGAAGCACTCGAAGCTCGCGAATACGACGATTAGGCGATCGCCATTGCAAGGATAGGGAATCGTCGGCATTGCCCCCAAACCCCGACTCCCGCAAAAGCCCGATATTGCATCGATTATTTTAGGGAGGCTGAAGATGTCTCGTACCGTTGTTATCGATCCCGTTACCCGCATTGAGGGTCACGCCAAAATCTCTATCTACCTCGACGATGCGGGAGAAGTTTCCGATGCTCGTTTCCATGTGGTGGAGTATCGCGGGTTTGAGAAGTTCTGCGAAGGCCGTCCCTTTACGGAAATGGCAGGCATTACGGCCCGAATTTGCGGCATTTGTCCGGTGAGCCACCTGCTGGCTGCTGCCAAAACAGGCGATAAAATCTTAGCCGTCAAAATTCCGCCCGCTGCCGATAAGCTCCGGCGGATGATGAATCTGGCGCAGCTCACCCAATCCCATGCCCTTTCGTTTTTTCACCTGAGCAGTCCCGATTTTCTGTTGGGCTGGGATAGCGATCCCGCGACCCGAAATGTGTTCGGCTTGATTGCCGCTAATCCCGACCTCGCCCGTGCGGGGATTCGACTGCGCCAATTCGGTCAAACGGTGATCGAAAAACTGGGCGCACGCAAAATTCATGCCGCTTGGACCGTGCCCGGTGGGGTGCGATCGCCCCTCTCTGAAGAAGGCCGACAGTGGATCGTGGATCGCTTGCCGGAAGCCTTTGAGACGACGAATCTGGCGCTGGGCTTATTCAAGGGAATGCTGGACGACCAGCTTAAATCTGAAATCGATATCTTTGGCGAGTTCCCCACCCTGTATATGGGATTGGTTGGCCCAAACGGCGAGTGGGAGCATTACGACGGCAAACTCCGGTTTACCGACAGCCAAGGCAACATCGTCGCCGATGGCCTCAGCGAAGACGACTATCACTCGTTCCTGGGAGAAGCCGTCGAACCGTGGTCCTATCTCAAATTCCCTTACTACCAACCCTACGGTTATCCTGATGGGATCTACCGTGTGGGGCCATTGGCGCGGCTGAATGTGTGCGATCGCATCGGCACAGCAGGGGCAGATCGGGAGTTGCAGGAATTGCGCGATCGCGCAGGCGGCGTCCCCACCTCTTCTTTCCTCTACCACTACGCTCGGTTGATCGAAATTCTGGCCTGTCTGGAAAAGATCCAGGAACTCATCGACGACCCCGATATTTTGTCTTCGCGCTGTCGCGCCCAAGGCGGCGTCAATCAACTCAATGCTGTGGGAGTTAGCGAAGCACCGCGAGGC
This sequence comes from Thermosynechococcaceae cyanobacterium, assembly GCA_049694615.1. Taxonomy (GTDB): domain Bacteria; phylum Cyanobacteriota; class Cyanobacteriia; order Thermosynechococcales; family Thermosynechococcaceae; genus JAAURS01. Next base: position 4,133 of record JBAVRC010001156.1, read on the forward strand.
ACGCTCTTTCACCATTACCAAGTGGATGAAAATGGGTTGTTGGAGAAGGTGAATTTGATCATTGCCACGGGGCAAAACAATCTGGCCATGAACAAAACCGTGGCGCAAATTGCGACACATTACATCCATGGCTCCGAAATCCCGGAAGGATTGCTCAACCGTGTGGAAGCCGGAATCCGCTGCTACGATCCGTGCCTATCCTGCTCCACCCATGCGGCTGGACAAATGCCCTTGCACCTCCAACTCGTTGCCGCCAACGGCAGTGTACTAGATGAGGTTTACCGATGAAAACCTTAGTGATCGGCTATGGTAATGCCCTCCGAAGCGATGATGGCGTTGGTCCATTGGTCGCAGATCGGGTCGCTTATTGGAACTTGCCGGACGTGCGATCGCTCTCGGTTCATCAACTTGCCCCTGAATTAGCGACAGAAATTGCACAGGCGGAGATCGTGTTTTTTGTGGATGCTTGCGTGGAGCGATCGCAAGCCAGCCTTGAGCCTATTGAGGCAGAAGAAGCGACAAGTCGGCTAGATCATCTCTGGAGTCCGAGTGTTCTTCTTTACCTCGCTAAAACGCTCTATGACGCCGATCCGGTAGCCTATGAAATTTTAATTCCCGCAACTCAATTTGAGTATGGCGAAACCTTATCGGCGATCACCTGTGAGGGGGCTGATTGGGCGATTGCAAAACTCGCCGCCGTACTCAGGCCAAATTCTGTTCGCATTGGCGAAACACAAATCGCAGCAAACCTAATAGAATCGACATTTCACCAATCCCGTACAGCAGCGATTCGCTCACCTCCCGAGCGATCGTCAATCGATAAAACTTCCAGCCCTCACCATTGGTGACGATGCCGTAGATATCGATTGCTTTCCCCAACTGCTGACAGATGGACTGACAGGTCTGCATTTCTACTAAACACTGAGCTGCACCCTGCTCGAAGTCATCTTTTTTCGCCTCAATTACACATACAAAAGGAGCTTCTAGATACGCCCGACGTTCTGCGATGAGGTAGTCCGCATTTCCGCAAACTTCTTCTCCTTCTAAATAAGCCCCCTTCCAGACCTTGAGCCGATCAAATCCTTCTAACCCCTCCTCGCAGATCGCATCAATCAATAACGTCTTAGACACTTCTAGACTTTCCAGATCAAACCGCTGTAACCGCTCTAACCGCTGCCGAAAAAAATCACTGATGGGAATCGGCTCCGCATCAATGACCCAGCGCTTGAGTTCTGTTACTCCCAAATGTTTACAGGCTTCTCGGTAGGTGAAGCTGGAGAACGGTTTCTTCCGTTGCTGAGCAGCCTGGATCATCGGCTCTGTCCTAAATCGTGGATTCATTTCTATTATGCGCTGTAGGTTTGCGAAGCCATAAAACTGTTCGATCCTCAATTGACTGACCCAGAGGAGGTTCTATGCACGAAGTCGGGTTAATGGAAAATGCCTTGGCGATCGCCCTCGACTATGCCACCCGTGAACACGCGAGTCGCATTCATCAAATTGCGCTGCGAGTCGGCGATCTTTCTGGGGTAGAACCCGACGCCTTGCGATTTGCCTTTGATGTCGTCGCCCAAGGCACCATTGCCGAGCAGGCCCAACTGAACATTGAATCTTGTCCAACGCTCTGTTATTGCAACACCTGTCAAACACCGTTTAGACCTAGGGAACTGGGGTATGAGTGCCCGACTTGTCAAACCTGGAGTACATCCATTCTCCAGGGTGAAGAACTCGAACTCGCATCCTTGGAGGTGTCCTAATGTGTACCAACTGCGGCTGTAGCGAAGTGGATTCCGTTGTGCTCCATAGCGAAACCGAATCCCATCACCATCACGACCATCATCACGACCACGATCACGATCATTCCTCAGTCGTCCGTACCGTAGAAGTGCGCGAGCGATTGATGTCCAAAAACGATCGCTTTGCGCTGCAAAATCGCGAAGTCTTTCAAGCCAATCGCCTATTAGTCCTGAATATGTTGTCCTCTCCCGGCGCGGGTAAAACGGCCTTGATCGAGCGGATGGCAAAAGTGCGGGGCAATCGCGCCGCTCAAGTGGGCGTGATTGTCGGAGATCTCGCCACCGAAAACGATGCCCAGCGGATCAGAGCCGCAGGGGCAACGGCGCTGCAAATTACCACCGGAACGGCCTGTCATCTAGAAGCCGATATGGTGGCCCATGCCGCCGCCCATCTGGGGTTAGCGAACCTAGATCTCCTCGTCATCGAGAATGTCGGGAATCTGGTTTGCCCCGCAGCCTACGATTTGGGCGAAACCCTGCGCGTTGTGCTGCTGTCCGTCACTGAGGGCGAAGATAAACCGCTGAAATATCCCACCGCGTTTCAATCGGCAGATGTGGTGCTCTTGACAAAGATGGATATTGCCCAAGCTGTCGGGTTTGACCAAGCAACGGCGATCGCCAATATTCGTCGCATGGCTCCTCATGCGCAGTTGTTTGGCGTATCTGCCCGCACAGGCTTTGGAATGGATGCATGGCTCATTTATCTCCAATCGCAACACCAGCGATTGCATCCGACTGCGGAGGTTGTCCGATGAGCCAACTCACGCCATCCATGCTCGCCGATTCCCTGTCCCAACGCCTGCACCTCCGCGTGCAGGGGATGGTGCAGGGGGTCGGGTTTCGTCCTTTTGTCTATACCCTGGCAACGGGGTTGGGCTTAGGCGGATGGGTGAGAAATACTGACAGCGGAGTCGATATCGAAGTTGAAGGTTCTCCGTCCAAACTGATTGCTTTTTTGGAACAATTGGAGCGCGATCGCCCGATTCATTCGCGCCTATTCCAACTGGAAACAGACTGGCTGGCACCCTATGGTTACAACCATTTCGAGATTCAATCCTCTGCCCCCGATACTGCAACTAAATCCGCTTGGATTTTGCCCGACCTCACAACCTGTCCGGCTTGTCTGGACGAGATTTTCGATCCTGGCAATCGGCGGTATCGCTATCCCTTTACGAACTGCACCCACTGTGGACCTCGCTATAGCATTCTGACCGCGCTACCCTACGATCGCCCCAACACAACCATGGATGCATTTCCCATGTGTCCCGATTGTCAACGGGAGTATGAAAATCCCCAGGATCGACGGTTCCATGCGCAACCCAATGCTTGCCCCCACTGCGGACCTCATTTGGAACTTTGGGATAACCAGGGAAAGGCGATCGCGCCAGGATCTTCCAACCCTGAGTTCATTGCACAGGCTGCGGATCGGATTCGGCAGGGGGAGATTCTAGCGCTCAAAGGGTTAGGCGGGTTTCACCTGATTGTCGATGCGCGGAATGAAGCGGCATTGCAAAAACTGCGCGATCGCAAACATCGCCCTACGAAACCCCTCGCAGTCATGTATCCGAACCTGGAAGCCCTTCGCGAGGACTGTATCGTCTCTCCGGCGGAGAAGGATCTGCTGACCTCGGCAGCGGCACCCATTGTCTTGCTGAAGCAGCGGCGATCGCGCTTAGCGCCATCCATTGCCCCCCATCAAAGCACTGTAGGTGCAATGCTCCCCTATACGCCATTGCATCATTTGCTGTTGGCGGAATTGGGGTTTCCAGTTGTCGCTACCAGCGGCAACCGCTCCCAAGTCTCCATCTGCACGGACGAGCAAGCCGCACTCCGCGAGTTAGCCGATATTGCCGATGTTTTTTTAGTACACGATCGCCCCATTGCTCGACCGGTAGACGATTCCGTCGTCCGAACCATCGAAGACCAACCCATGCTCCTCAGACGAGCACGCGGCTTTGCCCTGAAAGCGAGTTCAGCCAGTGAAAACCTGCCCTGTATTCTGGCAGTAGGCGGACATCTTAAAAACACAGTCGCGCTTTCCATTCAAAACCAGATTCTGGTCAGTCAGCATCTAGGAGATCTGGATCAAGCGCAACCCTTCGACCGATTTCAGGAAACCATTGGGCAATTACTGAACCTATACGCCGCAAAAACCGTGGCGATCGCCTGCGACACTCACCCTGATTACGCCTCCACCCGCTTTACCCAAACCCTGAGCGAGCAACTTAAGGCTCCGACGATTCCGATTCAGCACCACTATGCGCACGTCCTATCCGCCATGGTCGATAACCATCTAGCCCCTCCGGTATTGGGCATCGCTTGGGATGGCACGGGCTATGGTGTGGATGGTACGCTCTGGGGCGGTGAATTTCTAGCAATTCCCGATCGCACCGAATTCCAGCGAATCGCGCATCTACGCACCTTTCCCCTACCGGGAGGCGATCGCGCTGCCAGAGAGCCGCGCCGTGCTGCCTTGGGCTTGTTATACGAAGCCTTTGGAGACGCAGCCTTTGAGTTGGACTGTCCCACCTTGGAAGCATTTCAACCCCAAGAACTCAAGCTGCTTCAAACGATGCTCCAAAATCGCGTGAATTCGCCTAGAACCTCTAGTGTTGGACGTTTGTTCGATGCGATCGCCTCTCTAATTGGCCTCTGCCAACAATCCACCTTCGAGGGAGAAGCCGCCATGCAGCTAGAATCTACCCTAGAAGGAATCCAAACCGCTGAAACCTATCCCTACAAACTGAACCAAGATACTGCTGGAACTTGGATCTTAAACTGGCAACCCATGCTAGTCAGTATCTTAGATGATCTAGAGAAAAATCCGAACTCAAAGTCCCCCAGAATTGGGGGATTTAGCGATTATCTTGTTTGTCAATCGCTTGTTCTCGGAGAAGCTGGTGGGGCGATGCTGGGAACTCAGGTCGGTTGCCACGACGTTTGCTGTTTGACGATGGCATTGAGAATCCCC
>JBAVRC010001157.1:0-6116 GCA_049694615.1 Thermosynechococcaceae cyanobacterium
ATCTAAAGCGGCATCCGCGTCTTTGGAAACGATTCGACAGCAGCGGGAAGCCCTCAAGGCTGAAATTGGGGAAGCACTGGCCAACTTTAAAAGTGCTCAGCAGCAACTGGAGATGTCGCCTAATGGGGCGATCGCCTCAGCCAAACTGAGCGAATCTTCTTTGTATCAATCGCGATTGCAAGCGATGCAAAAACTGGATCTTGAGCTGCAACAACAACTCCAACTCTTTACCGAAGAGCATCCAGTGGTCCAAGGGTTGATTAAACAGCGCCAGGAAGAAGAAAAAGCATTACAACAGGAAGCTGCAAAGGTTTTGGGCAAAAATCAAGCGGCTCCGGTTGGGTCGCAGGATCTGATTTCGCGAGGCCAACTGGGAGACAATGGCATTGAGTTAGCCAAACAACTCACCGATGCGCAAAACACGTACTTGAGCTTACAAGCCAAAGATAAAAGTCTGGCCCAAACGGAAGTGCAATTAACCCAGGAATCGCAAAAGTATCCCTCCCTCATTGCACAATACGAACGGCTTCAACCTGAAGTTGAGGTGCGCCGGAGCACCTTGCAAAAATTGCTCGATGCTAAGCAAGACTTAAGCCTAGAAATTGCGAGAGGCGGCTACAACTGGGAGGTGATTGAAGCCCCCACCGAAGGCTTGCAAATTAGTCCAATTTTTATTAAAAATTTGTTGCTGGGCGGCGTGATCGGTCTCTTTTTGGGCGGTATTGCGGCCTTCTTGCGGGAGTCTTTAGACGACACAGTGCGATCAGCCGATCAACTGGGGGAACGCATGCCCTTGCCCCTTTTGGGGGGACTCCCTTGGCTATCCAATACTTTGCCATCGACCCACTTCAATCCCTTGTCGTTCAATGGATCCAATGCCCGCACAGCTTTAGACAACCTCGGTTTATTTCACTGGCCACCTTTGCGAGAAGCCTTGGACTTGATCTATGGCAATATTCAGTTTCGCAATGCTAAACAACCGCATCAAGTTCTGATGGTGACCTCTGCGCTATCCGGCGAAGGCAAATCGACCTTGGCTTTGGGACTTGCCTTGAGTGCAGCGCGTTTGGACCAAAAGGTGTTATTGATCGATGCCGATTTGCGTCACTCCAGCCTCCATCAGCGCCTCGAACTCAGCAACGAAGAAGGTCTCTCCACGTTGCTGATGTCTGATATGCCGCCTACGGAACTCAAAACAACGCCGCAATGGGTTTATATGCGCTGGGAAGAAGAAGAGCCGCTTGCGGCCACTCGGCCGATGCGATCCATTCCACCTTCGGATGTCAACATGGATATCCTGACGGCTGGTCCCGTGTATGGCGATCCGGTGAAGCTGCTCCAGTTTGAGCGCATGAAAGAAGTCTTAGATTCCTTTAGAGACGAATACGATTTAATTATTGTAGATTGCCCCCCTGTATTGGGACTCGTCGATACCATGCAGATCGGTTACAGTTGCGATGGCGTTGTGATGATTGCGCGATCCGAAAAAGTGACCCATTCGGACCTCATGACGGCGATTTCCAATATGAGCAAGTTCAATCTGATCGGCTGTGTGATGAATGGGGTCGAACAGCCTAACCGCAATTACGGTCGGAGCTACGCGTATAAATAACTTCCTCCATTCAATGACTACCCCATTCGCTGGGCGATCGCCTAACGAATTGCTGTACAGATAGCCGCTAAACTGACACAAGGGGACTCATACAAGTACCTTGGTTAGTTGTACTGTGTAGGAAAAGGAACGGCTGCATGGCTTCCATTCGGGAGTTGCATCAACAATTGATTGGCAAAGAACGGACTGCCACGGAAATTACGCAGGCAGCGTTGGATCGGATTACCCAACTGGAGCCTCAGTTACACAGCTTTTTAACGGTCACAGCCGACTGGGCGATCGCCCAAGCCCAGCGCGTCGATGCAGCCCTAGCCGCTGGGGAGTCCATTGGTCTTCTGGCTGGCATTCCCATTGGCATTAAAGACAACCTTTGTACCAAGGGAATCCCGACCACCTGCGGCTCTCGTATTCTGGAACAGTTTGTGCCGCCCTACGAATCCACGGTGACCCAGGCGTTAGCCGCCGCCGGGGCTGTAATGGTGGGCAAAACGAACCTCGACGAGTTTGCCATGGGTAGCTCCACCGAAAATTCAGCCTATCAGACCACTGCCAATCCCTGGGATATTACACGGGTACCAGGCGGGTCCTCCGGTGGCTCAGCCGCTGCCGTGGCTGCTGATGAATGCGTGGTCGCCTTGGGGTCCGATACGGGCGGTTCGATTCGTCAACCCGCTGCATTTTGTGGCGTCGTCGGGTTAAAACCGACCTATGGGCTAGTCTCGCGCTTTGGGCTGGTGGCCTATGCCTCGTCCCTCGATCAGATTGGCCCCTTCGGGCGCACAGTGGAAGACGCAGCCATTTTGTTGGGGGCGATCGCTGGTCACGATTCACGGGATTCTACCAGTTTGGATGTGAAGATTCCCGACTATACCCAATGCCTCATTCCCGACCTAAAGGGCAAACGGGTGGGCGTCATTAATGAAACCTTTGGGGACGGATTAGACAACGAAGTGGCTGACGTGGTTCAAACCGCCATCCAGCAATTGCAAGCCCTAGGAGCCGAAGTGCAAGAGATTTCCTGCCCACGCTTCCGCTATGGGTTACCCACCTACTATGTCATTGCGCCATCGGAAGCTTCCGCTAATCTGGCTCGCTATGACGGTGTGAAATATGGCTTTCGGGCTGCAGAGGCTGAAAGCCTTCTATCGATGTACCAGCAAACCCGCGCCAAAGGGTTTGGAGCAGAGGTCAAGCGGCGCATCATGATTGGCACCTATGCCCTTTCGGCAGGATATTACGATGCCTACTATCTCAAGGCCCAAAAGGTACGCACCTTAATCAAAGAAGACTTTGAAACCGCCTTTGAGCAGGTGGATGTTTTGGTGTGTCCCACAGCCCCGACCACAGCCTTCAATGCGGGCGAAAAGACCGCCGATCCGCTAAGCATGTATTTGTCCGACTTGATGACCATTCCGGTCAATTTAGCGGGTCTACCGGGCTTAAGCCTCCCCTGCGGGTTCGACTCCCAAGGGTTGCCCATTGGTCTGCAAATCATCGGCAATGTTTTGCGAGAGGATCAAGTGTTGCAGGTGGCCTATGCCTACGAGCAGGCCACCCAGTGGCACCTGCAAACACCCGCCCTAGAGACCAAAAAGCTAAGTAAATCCAAAAAGGGCTAGAACCGTCTGAGTACCCCCGCTTCGGCTTGCTCCAAGACATCTTTGAGAGAGTCGGCCACGGTGGGGGCCGTAACAAAGGGATCGTTAAAGATTTGGCGAGGGGTTAGCTTTTTGCCGTAAAACGCATTATTGCGATCGCGGTCAAACCCCAGCTCAGTGCCTTCTAAGGACAACCCCCCAAACAATCCGCTGCTGCGCGCATAAGTATAGACCGGGGCATCGTTAAAGCCCTTGGCTGAACTGACCGGTGAGGATTCGATGGGACCAGCGGTGCCAGAAACACTTCCCCCCAGCTTAAAAGACCCGGTCAAGAACTGATTGACGGCCTCGCGACTCTTAAAGACCAAGACAATATCGCTCGACTTTGCCCCAAATTGAAGGCCAAAGCTTCCGGCGGTTAGGCTCACAAAGGCGGGATTACTCCAAGTTCCGCCTGGATCGCGAACCATCATGACCCCCGACCCTCGGGTTCCGCCAAAGAAAAATCCGGCGCGGAACACATCGGGAATAATGGCAATGCCCTGGCTCTGCTCCAGCAATTTGCGAGGAATACGGCTCTCTTGACTGGTCATAATCTCTTCAAAAACTTCCGTTGCCTTTTCGACCTTTTTCTCGGCATCTGAGGCCGCAATACTCGGTACATGGGCAGTGGCGACCAAGGCCGCCGCAACCGGAACGGAAATCCAAGGACTCAACTTCATAAGGCACTCCTCCAAACATTCAAGGCTATTCTATGCCCTGCGATGACAAATGGTTGCCCAGTTTGACCTGAAGAAGGGAAAAGATGTTCCACGTCCGCAATACAGCCTCAAAATCGCCACCCATGTATCCAATCTGATGGATTCCCTCAGTCGGTCAACAACACTGTGTTACTGTCGATATAGGCCGCGATCGCGGATTGTGGCAGGGGAGGCACGGGATATGTTCAATCGAATCCTGGTTGCGCTGAATAGCGACGAACAGTCAGATTATGTCATTCAGTGTGTGCTGCAATTTCAATTACAGCCGGATACCCTCGTGGTGCTGGCCAATGTCATTGAACTCGCAGAGTCCTATCTGGAATTGCCCGCAGATTTGCCCTCCGTGGATCCCCAATTGGGCCAGTTTCGCCATATTGAAAAAGAACTCCACCGTTATCAAGGGGAGTTGCCCTGTCAAACGATGATCGAAATTGTGAACGGCGATCCGCCGGAAGAGATTGTGCGATTAGCCAATATTTATCAGGTCGATCTCATTGTCCTCGGAAGTCGCGGGCTAACGGGCGTGAGTCGCATTCTCCAAGGATCGGTGAGTAGCCAGGTGGTCAGCGATGCCCCTTGTACCGTCATGGTGGTCAAAGGGGGCTAATTGCAGGGGCCAGACAACGTGAGGTAAGTTTTCAAGCGGATCAGGGTGAGCCGATGGCCGACGTCCAAGGGAATGAGCGAGACTCCCTCTAGACGGGATTGGACCCATCCTTCGCCCCAATGCCATTCATGCACGCCATCCACGGCCCGACTGAGCAGGAAGCAAACCCGATTGACATCCACTGCTTCGACGAGATGATCCACCGGAATGGGACCTGCCCAACTGGTAAACCTAAGGCCGGGAAACAATTCTAGAGGCAATTCCCCGACGAGGACTTGAGGGAACAGCCACTGACGTAGGCAGTCGGTTTGCAGGAGGACGCGAGCAATTCGATCCGCTGATGCCGGAACTTCAATGCGCAATTGACTCTGTTGAAAGGGACCAAACATGGGGTTAAGGGGAACACCTTAAGGGGCTGATGCGTGGGTCTGCAACCACTGATATCCTAACTGCTGTCCCGCCTTTAACAACCATGCAAAGGCGTGGGTGCAACAGTCCTCTGGGCTGCTGGGGGCTGCCGATGCCGGGAAACAACAATGGGGACCGGGGGCCAAAGATAAAACATTGCTTTGAAACGCTTGGGCCAGAAGCGGGGCATCGTCAAGGGCGATCGCACCGGAGAGCAGCGTCGCCGGAACGCGATGGGCTTGGGCCATTTGGGCGACCACCCAGGGCACCTTGCCCCGAAGGGTTTGGCGATCGCTCCGCCCCTCCCCAGTAATCACCCAATCGACGGTTTGGAGTTGAGTCGGCAGATCCAGTAATTCCGCAATAAACTGTGCGCCAGAGGTGTAAGTGCCGCCGAGCAATTGCAACGCAAATCCCAATCCGCCCGCTGCGCCCGTACCGGGTCGGGTCTGCAATCCCTGAATATTTTGGCATCCCAGTTCGGCAAAGGCTTGTTCCGCTAAAACGGCAAACCGAGCCAGGTGTCGATCGATGCGATCGCGCTCTGCCACATCGGTTAATCCCTTTTGCGGACCAAAGGTGTGGGTGGCCCCCTGCGGCCCACAGAGGGGGCTATTAACATCGGACAGAATCGTCAAATGGCAGTCGGCAAGGCGTGGATCCAAGCCAGATCCATCCACCTGTGCGAGTTGGGCCAATCCCTGGGGTGTGGGGGGCAATTGTTGTCCTGTTGCATCCAAAAGCCGAACCCCTAACCCGACCATTAACCCCGCCCCGCCATCGTTGGTAGAACTGCCGCCCAACCCAATATAAAACTGCCGAATTCCCTGATTTAAAAGCTGCTGCATTAATTGCCCCAATCCCAACGTGGTGCGCTTGGCCACAGGAACAGCCATAATGCCTCCGTCGGTAAAGCCCACGATCTGAGCGACTTCCAAAACGGCAATCCTTGGGTTGATGACTTGGCCCACATAGAACGCCACCGGTTGGGGACTACCTAAAACACTGCTCACGGTAAGCCATTGGAGTGCGCCGCCCCAAGCAGATTGAAATGCAGTGAGTGTGCCCTCTCCGCCATCAGCCAATGGGCATTGCACAAGGTCAGCGTTGGGCAATATTTGCTGTAATCC
>JBAVRC010001158.1:0-1773 GCA_049694615.1 Thermosynechococcaceae cyanobacterium
TCTCAGTACTGGCACAACTCAACCCCCAGCCAGACCTTTCATGGCCGAGATATTTTTGCGCCCGTCGCGGCCCATTTGGCCAGCGGGATTCCCTTCGCCGACCTAGGGGATCCAATCGATCCACACAGCCTCGTCAAAACCTTGGTTCCAGAACACCAAAGGCTGCCTCATGGGCTACGCGGAACCATACAGGCCATTGATGGGTTTGGCAACGCCATCACCAATATCCCTGGTTCAGCGATCCAAGGCCCTTCTTGGTCAGTCGTGGCTAACGACCAAATTTTCCCCGGACAGCTTGCCTACAGCGATGTTTCTTGGGGCAATCCCGTTAGTGTATTGGGCAGTCACGGCTGGATTGAACTGGCAATTTACGGCGGTAGTGTTGCACAACAGATGGATCTGGGTATTGGTGCATCAGTAGAACTGACATGGGGATCTGTTTCGTTCAATGACTTACCCTAGAGGGAGTTGCCATTCTTTTGGGAAAGGAGGCTTGATATGTTGACTTGGTTGCAAGAAAGCGGTGAAGTCTATCAGGGACAGTTCGGCTCATTCACGGTCACCTCTGCGGATCGGCTCGGTGTCGTGATTTATCGGGGGGGCTTAGCTGTGGCAGCAGGCAGTGTCCTGATTGGCTCCATTCTGGCTTTGGGGTGGGGAGCGCAACCGGGCATCCCGACGGCGTTGACCGCGTTGTTTGCCCTTTTCTGCTTAGGGCTGGGGGTGAGTCTGTGGACGATTCATATTTACCTAAAGGCCTTGCATCTCACCTTACAGGTGTTGTGGGGCTGCGGGTGTCTTGCGGCGGTTGCGATCGCCCTCACCCATTCCCAATCGCTGCCTCTTGTGGTATTCCCCCCCTATGCGCCCGCATTGGTTGGGGTGGGTTTGGTATTTGTAGCCCTGACCGGGTTGTTTGTCAAAGAGGCGTTTTGCTTTAACCGTTTGCAGGCAAAAGCCTTAATCCTGCTAGTCCCCTCGTTGTTGCTGGGCCATTGGTTGGGGTTGTTACCTCCCCTCGGCGAAAAAATCTTGTTGGTGGGTTGGGCGCTTGTCTTTGCCTGGTTTGCCCTTGACAAAGCCTTTCAGCAGATTCCCCCCGATGTGGGCGATAAAAGCGTTTTTGCCTATCTCAAGCAAATGAAGCAATCTGAGGTTTACTAGTGGAGTCGATGCATCCTTGCCAGCACCCCTGCGGCTTTGGCTAGGAGGATTGACAAATATGGGGTGATCGATGGAGAATCTATTGCCATTGTTGTTGGATGTCTTCTTATGAAAAACAAACTTCTTGCTGGTCTCGCGATCGCAGCACTTTTGTTGCCCTTAGGCGCATGTAGTTCAGGATCCGAGTCGAAGCCGTCCGAGTCGCCATCTGTGGCTCCTCCTGAAAGTCCGGCAATGTCTCCCTCCCCTTCTCCTTCAAAATCGCCTTAATCTCGCGTTATCCGTTTTGCAATTGCGTATAAACGTAATTCTTGTAAACTAAGTACATCCATTAACATTTGCGTCAGTGAGGAGTTTGGTCCGATGAATATCAAAATTTTTGCAGCCATTCTGATTTTAGGCATTGCCACAACCCTGGGCGCTTGCGGCGGCGGAGCTGAAGCACCTGCGTCCCCCTCTGCATCTCCTTCTGCATCTCCGTCCCCCTAAGTTTGAAGGGGATGCTTCGGTCTGTGTATCGAGCACGTTTATGGTGCGTTTCATCGATAGCTCGTTTCAAGTCTAATTGGGCAGAAGCTGAACGCTTGAATTCTGCCGATTGCCCCAGCC
>JBAVRC010001159.1:0-2455 GCA_049694615.1 Thermosynechococcaceae cyanobacterium
ATTCGATGCAGTAGACGGTCTCAGTGATCCACTTGTATACCTGTATTCATGCCTCTGTTCAAATCGGTCGGAGAGCCGTTATTTTAGAAGGGGCTATTGGTCAGCCGGATGTCAGCATTGGCCAGCACTGTACCCTCAAGGATGTCTTACGGGAGACTTAACCATTTATGGAATCTCTTTTTCTGCAAACCCATAACCCAATGTGGCTAGACATCTTAAGTCAAATTCGTCACGATGTTTATCACTTGCCCGTTTATCTTGAACTAGAAGCTAAACGCACGAAAACGGTTGCAGAAGCTTTTGTTGCTTTGGATGGCGAAAATATATTTTTTGTCCCGTTTTTAGTCAGGAGCTGTGAAGATATTTTTGGTTCATCTGAATCAATTTATGATATTATCTCCCCCTATGGCTATCCCGGAATTATTTTGAGCAAGACTGCTGAGAAATCTTCATCGTTTGTCGAAGCTGCTATAGGATCTTTCATTGATCGCTTAAAACAAAAAGATATTTGCTCTATTTTTCTGAGACTTCATCCCATCTTGAGCCACTCTTTGATATCCATTCTTTCTGAAAAAACTTTAACAGAAAATGGTGTGACCGTCTCGGTAGATTTAACACTCTCAGAATCTGAGATATGGGCACATACTCGCAAAGGTCATCAAAGTTCTATCAATAAAACCAAGCGTCTAGGTTTTGTCGCAAGAATGGTTCCAGTTGAGAATTACTATGAGCAATTTATCGAAATTTATGAGGAGACGATGAGTCGTGTCTCTGCGAAGGATGATTATTTTTTTGATCGCGAATACTATAAAAATTTGCTCGCACTAGGTGAAAAACTTCACCTATGTATTGTGGAAAAAGATGACGAACTAGCTGCAGCTAGTTTATTTTTTGAATGTTGTGGTGTAGTGCAAGCACATTTGGCAGGCACAAAAAATGAATTTTTAAAGCAGTCTCCTTTTATGGAAGTCCTGAATTATACACGCTATTGGGCCAAGGAGCGTGGCAATGAATTTTTGCACCTGGGCGGCGGCATCGGTGGCTCTGGAGAAGATAGGCTATATATCTTTAAGTCAGGATTTTCGCGACAAAGACATGCCTTTCATACCCTGCGACTCGTGACGGACCCAGATCGTTACGAAAAACTGATCCAAACCCGTGCCCAGGCGTTGAATCTGTCTAGCGATGTGTTGCGAGCCTCAACTTTTTTCCCGGCCTATCGTGCAAACCCTTCGTGAACCGTGCTATGAGTCTTGTTCCTCGCGATTCAGACCCAGCAAGTCCGCCAACGCCTATCTTGCTATCCCCCCCCCACATGGGTGAGGCAGAACTCGCATTCGTTGCCGAAGCCTTCAACACCAATTGGATTGCACCGGTTGGTCCCCATGTGGATGCCTTTGAGCAAGAGTTTTGCCAAGCGGTTGGAATTGGTCATGGAGCTGCCGTGAGTTCAGGCACAGCCGCGTTGCATTTGGCTTTGCGGTTGATTGGCGTCGAACCAGGAGATGAGGTCTTTTGCTCCACCCTTACGTTTGTGGCAACAGCCAATCCGATTCTCTACCAAGGCGCAACACCTGTTTTTGTGGATAGCGATCGCCCCACCTGGAATATGGACCCCAACCTGTTGGCGGAGGCATTGGCCCACCGGGCGCGTCTGGGTCGCTTGCCCAAGGCGGTTGTTCTGGTGCATCTATATGGCCAGAGTGCAGATCTGGACCCGATTCTCAACACCTGTCAACAATACGACGTTCCCTTAATTGAAGATGCAGCTGAAGCCTTAGGCGCATCCTATAAAGGGCAAGCGCCAGGAACGGTCGGACGGATGGGCATTTATTCCTTTAACGGCAATAAAATTATCACCACCTCCGGGGGTGGCATGTTAGTGTCCCATGACGAAACCCTCGTGCGTCAGGCTCGGTTTTTGGCCACCCAAGCCCGCGACCCAGCGCCCCACTATCAGCACTCCCAGACGGGGTACAACTATCGGTTGAGCAATATCTTGGCGGGGATTGGCCGGGGACAACTTCAGGTTTTATCTGATCGGGTGGCGGCAAGACGTCAGAATTTCGAGGCATATCGTAACGCCCTACAAGATTTGCCGGGACTGGACTTTATGCCGGAACCTAATTTTGGCCGTGCGACCCGTTGGCTGACTTGTATCACGATTGATCCCCACCACAGCGGACTGGATTGCGATCGCCTCCGTCACGCCTTAGCGCAAGACCAGATTGAAGCCCGCCCTGTTTGGAAACCCCTCCACTTGCAACCGCTCTTCCAGGGCTGCGAGGCGATCGGCGGGGACGTTGCCGCCGATCTGTTCCAGCACGGACTTTGTTTACCATCGGGATCGGCCATGACCGAGGCGGATCGCGATCGCGTGATTACAGTCATTCGCGATCAATTTGCTAATCGGGCATAAATGGCCTGCCATTCCAAGGCCGTCAAGGGCTTTACC
>JBAVRC010001160.1:0-3111 GCA_049694615.1 Thermosynechococcaceae cyanobacterium
CCCTAACTTCCCTGCCGTCCTCCTCACCCAAACCTACGACCCGGCGAGTAACCGGACCAGCCTCAGCGACACCATCAACGGTCAAGCTAGGGGAACCGAAACCCACGGCTACGATGCCCTGAATCGATTGACCCAACTGCTCCAGAGCGGCACAGGCGTCATCCCCAAACGGATTGATATGACCTACAATCCCGTGGGTCAACTGGTAACCATCCAACGCTATGGGGACTTAGCCGGAACCCAAATTGCAGCCAGCAGCACCTACACCTACGATCCGCTTAACCGTCTGACTCAACTGGCCTAAAGCGGGGGTGTCGTCCCCAATCAACGACCAACAGACATCGTCACAGAAACTATCGCTGCGGCGTCTGGTGCTCATCCTCCTGGATAGGCAACAGAACCGGCGATCGCCTCACCGACTGGGATGAACGGAAAGACCCTGCAAACCAATCGTGAATCAGTAGATACCAACACGGAATGATAAAGAGCGTCAGACCCGTCGCCAGAGACAATCCAGAAAACACCACCACACCCAGCGGCTGCAAAAACTCTGCGCCTTGCCCCAATCCTAGGGCCAGGGGAAACAAGCCCAAAACCGTCGTAATGGTCGTCATTAAAATGGGACGCAAGCGTTGAGGGGCCGCTTGCGCAATGGCAAGCTGACGGGAACAGTTCTCCTGCTCGCGAATTTGGTTGGCAAACTCGATCATAATGATGGCGTTGTTCACCACAATGCCCACCAGCAAAACCGCTCCCACAATCACCGTAGCGCCGATCGCCGTTTGGGTCACATAGAGCCCAAAGAGCCCACCAGCCAAGGACAGGGGAATGGTGAACATAATCACTAAGGGGTCGAGCAGCGAATTGTACTGCACGGCCATGACAACATAGACCAAAAATGCAGCTAATCCTCCCAAAATGGGTAAAGTGGCCTGAATTTGTCGGTTGCTTTCGACCACGGCACTGGGGAGGATACTCACGCCATCTGGTAACTGAATCCCGCTTAAAACCTGGTTGACCTGAGCAAGGGCATTGCCTAAACTAGCGCCTTCACTCAAGCTTCCGGCAATGATAAAGACCTGCCGCTGATTAATGCGCTGGATTTGACCCGGCGCTTGACCGACCTCCAGCTGCGCCACATCGCCCAGGCGGACCTGACGGTTGCCGTCTACAAACAGGGGAAGCCGCTCCAGTTGGGAAGCCTGCCGAATTGAGGCTTCATCCAGCTCTAGGCGCACATCCACCAACCGATTGCCCCGCTGCAACTGGGTCGGAATGGTTCCCTGGATCGCAGTTTCTAGGGTATCGCCCATCGCTTGGATGGTTAAATTCAACGCTGCCAGCCGTTCTCGGTCCGGTCGAATTTGGATTTCGGGTTGACGGCTATCGGCATCTGGGCGAAAACGGGTCAGAGTAGCCTGTTCTTCCAACGCCTGCAGGACTTGTTTCCCGGCCTCTTCCAAGGTTTGGGCATCGGTTCCTTGCAACATGACATCGACATCTGCTCCTCGCACTGGCGAGTTATTCAAAATTAAGCCGCGAACCTGGCCAGGGCTGAGACGCAACCGAATATCCACGAGGTTGAGGGTCCGAAACGCCCGATCCACTTTTTCAATGAAGGCTTCCACATCCGTTCCCGGTTTCAGGGTGATCGTACTGGCACTGCGGAGGGGATTTTCGGTCGTGTTATTGCCAAACAAAGATCCGCCCACCGTGGTAAAGACATAGGCCGTTTCTGGCTGGTCCAGCAAAATTCGATCGGTTGCAGCCATGACCTTCCGACTGGTTGCCAGGGGTGTCCCCGGCGGAAACTGGGCATTTAGGTTGGCCTGTCCGGTGCTCATGCGCGGCAAAATTTCCTGCGGGATGTGGTCCAACATGAACCAACTGCCGCCGCCTAACACCAAAAAGACCACAATGACCGTTAACAGCCGATACCGGAGCACCCCTCTGAGGGTGTTTGCATAGGACCGAGTTGCCGCTTCAAAGCTTTGGTTAAAGATCCGTAGGGGCCAAAACTGATCCACCCGGCTGGACCACCGAATCGCCAGTAGCCGCGAAGACAACATGGGGACAACCGTCACCGCCACCACCAGCGACGCCACCACGGCAAAACAAATGGTCAAGATCAGCTCGTTAAACAACAGCGAGACAAAGCCGCCAATCAAAACAAAGGGAAGGACAGAAACCAGGTTTGCCGCCGTAGAGGCCACCAATGAAGATTCCACTTCTCGACTACTCTGCTCCACAAGGGCCATGGCATCCCGCACGCCCTGTCCATTGCGGGAGGGGTTGGGGGCCGTTGCTTGGGCGATCGCCGCCTGTTTGGTCACATTTTCGAGGACGACCACGGAGGTATCCACCGCCTGCCCAATACTAATGGCCAGCCCTCCTAAACTAAACACATTGAGGGAAAAACCGCAGAGTTTCATGGCGATCGCTGCGGCCAAGGTACACAACGGAATCGTTAGGCTAATGATCAAGGTTTGGCGCAAAGACCCCAAAAAGATCAAAACCGACAGGGCTGCCAAAGCCGCTCCCGATAGGGCCGCTTCAGTCACACTATTGAGCGATGCCTCGATAAACACCGATTCGTCCAACGTCGGCAACAGCTTGAGGTCAGCCGCGATCGCCCCAGTGCGCTGTAGCTCGGCAATGCGCTGCTTGACCCCAGCCACCACCGTAATCGTATTGGCATCAGGCTGCTTTTGGACGCTCATTTTAACCGCAGGCTGACCATTGAGCATCACAAACAACCGTTGCTGCCGCGTGCCATCAATGACCTTAGCAAAGTCTCGCAAGTAAACCCGACGCGTTGGCGTCGCTGCCGCAGCAGGGGTGGCGGCAGGGATGTCTGACGGCCCTGGGGTTGCGCGACTCGCCGCAAAAGACAGATCGCGAATTTCAGCCGCCGATTGAAACCGACCCATCACTCGCGTTAAGGATTCAGTCTGATTGCCGAGAATCCGCCCCCCCGAAATATCCTGATTGGCGGCGGAGAGTTCATCCAATATGGTTTTGAGGCCAATTCCTTGGGCCTGGAGCCGATCTAAATCCACCAGTACCCGTACCTCTTCTTCCACCCCGCCCGATACATCCACCGCCGCCACC
>JBAVRC010001161.1:0-2399 GCA_049694615.1 Thermosynechococcaceae cyanobacterium
GGCATTTGGGGTCTATGGGTCGAGACATGCCGAAGAATAATCAAAGTGTAATATTTAGTGTAATATCAGTTTATTGTTTGTCAAGGCGCTTGCAATAGGCGATCAAGATGTCGTCCAGCCAGGACGATGTAGCTGATAATCCTAGAAATGAGACATCCAGGCAATCTTAGTCCGGGAAGTCTCTACCCCCAGTATGCTGGAGACCGTTGAAGGCTTTTGCGGGGCTAGAGCGATTTCAAGAGTTTCTGTGGAGTGCTCGTAGAACGGGCTGTAGTTTCGGAAGGATTCTCTTAGGTTCCCTTCGTGAGGCCAGCTTAAAATCTCAAGTTAAATGGATTACACTAAAAATTACATTAAAATTTGCCTGCTATTCTAAGATCATTGAGAATCTTGCTGCCATTGGGTTTGAGGAAGTGGTGTGGGTCGTCATATCAATCCAACGTGTTTAGAGTGTTCGCGACTCTCTCAGGCGGAAGCGATCGCGCTTCACGGTCCGGGAACGACGACGGGGTGTTGGAATCCAAGAACCTGTCCTAGGAGGCGATCGCATTATCGTCATCGGTTGGAGAATAACGCGAAGCAGCGAGGGAGCTATCGAGTAGGGAAGACTGCGGAGCAATCGGTGGAGGTGGCTGAGGCGATTTTTGTTCCGGTGCAGGCTCCCCCAGTGGCGTTGCTCTATCTGTTTCGGGAAAATCGGCAAGATGCGCATCTTCATGCCATTTCGGCGGCGGTCTGGCAGGGGAATCGGAAATTGGCGGATATCGCGCCTATGCATTGCCTGGGGATGACGAATCGACAAGTGAATGGTTTTTTAAGGAATGTGTTGGATGTGTTGGGCGAGAAGTTCGGAGTTACAGAATTTGAGCCGCCGATACGCATGGAACCGTCCGAATGTCCGATGGCGGATTGTCCGCTGAAGGGGAGCGCATGACTGCAATTCAACTAGAGGTGGACTTTAGAAGTGCGGACTCTTGGTGCGAAGCTATCGCTCTGGCCCTGGCCGAACCGGAGGTCGCGGACCTCAAGCAGCTTTGGAATGCGTTGGAACCGGAGTTGCTAGGGCTATCGCGGGAGATGCAGCTACAGGTGGCGGGGCAGGCGCTGTGCGATTTGGCTGAGGTCTGTCAGCGTCGGGCAGAATTGATGTGGGGGGAGTGGCAGGATTTACACAATACCAATGGCCCGATCCCGGAAGACGATTTTCTGGCGGGGTTGGTGCAGAAGACGATGTTTCTGGATATCTCGGATCTGGTGCGTCAGCCGAAGTCACGGACACGCTCTAAGTCTACGATTGAGCACGAGGGGGAGTCGATTGCGGAGGAAGTGACCAAAGAAGTGGCGCTTTCGATGGCGGTAGAGGAGGAAGTAGAGGTTGAGGATGTGATCGCGCGGTTGGAATACGATGAGGACATCTCGGCGTGGGTTGAGGCGATACGGCAATGGCTCATGCAGCAACAGGCAAATGAAGTCGTTTTTGTCGAGATGCTGGAGGGGGTGAAGCTGTCGCGGGTGAAGATTTGGCTGGGGCTGTTATTGGGGGGATTTGAGTTAAGGCAGTCGGGTGGTTTTTACGATGCCGATGGTGTTGCGATCGGCTGTGAACGGCATTTCTAAAAACGATGATCACTCATTAAGACGTTTTGTTTTTCAACGCAAAGGATCAAGCTTTGGGCAAGACCATTCGTGCTGTGAGATATGGGCTGCTGAGCATTGCTCTGCTGTTGTTGCTGCCTTCGTTATTTCTCTATGTTTCATTAGCAGTGTATGGAAAACGGTTGCTAACCCTTAACGAGTGGAGTCGATTTGCGGGCATTATTGCTTTTGCCGGAATTGCACATTTAGATACAAACGGTGGACCGAGAGCTTGGGCGATTGCTGGGGAAAGTTTATCTCAAGCAGCCATATCGAAAGTAGCGCTTACGGTAGACACCCATGTCTATCAGATTCCATTGCCCCCCAATACGATTCGCAAAAACTGCGATCGCATAGTCGCTGGGTTGCCTAAAGGATCAACAGGTGGGAGTCCTTGGTACACCATTCCACAGTCTTGTCTATCTGGATCTGAGTTTCCGACTGAGGGTTCTAATTTTATTACCCTTGCATCCCCTGAAGAGATGAATCGATACGCCAAAGTAACCCTACCTGCTGCGGGGTGGGCTTTTCAAGACAGACTGGGGAGCGCTTGGTTCTTTCGGAATAATGATACCCAGTTAATGATGAATTTGGGTTCATACTTGACCATTTTTATCGCTGATTTTAGTTTGGACTTGTCCCGTAATAAAAAATAAAGTTAGACGAAGAGATAACTTTCAAGTTGGACGGGGTTTAGATCACAACGAAGCATTGATAAGCTAACGACTTTCCCCTGTGGAGGATCACTGCCGAACTAAGGAGGC
>JBAVRC010001162.1:0-2823 GCA_049694615.1 Thermosynechococcaceae cyanobacterium
ATGTAAAACAACCCCGCGAACCAGACCACCACGCCAATGATGTGAAATGCTTTGAACCAAAAATATGCCATGACCCATTCCAATGCCATTTGGTAATCTGCAGTTCTATTGTGCCAGAGTATCCCGCCCGGAAAATTGCTAGAGTGTTAGCAGCATCATCTATTTCAGGCAATTGCGCGTCATGGAATCACCGATTCAGGCTGTTCAAGCCCCTTACTACGGAGGAGACTCCTACATACGAACCCCGCCGCCGGATTTACCCTCGCTGCTGTTGAAAGAGCGCATTGTCTATCTCGGCTTACCGCTCTTTTCCTCGGATGATGTGAAACGCAGAGTTGGGATGGATGTGACGGAGCTCATTATTGCTCAGTTGCTCTATTTGCAGTTTGACGATCCCGACAAACCCATTCGGTTTTATATCAATTCCACCGGAACCTCTTGGTACGACGGGGATGCCATTGGCTATGAAACCGAAGCGTTTGCCATCTGCGATACCATTCAATACATCAAGCCCCCGGTACATACCATTTGTTTGGGGCAAGCCATGGGCACCGCTGCCGTGATCTTGTCTAGTGGAACCAAAGGGTTTCGTGCGAGCCTGCCCCATGCCACGATTGTTCTCAACCAACCCAGAACAGGTGCCCAAGGCCAAGCCACCGATATTCAAATTCGGGCCAAGGAAGTCATTTCCAACAAAACGGCCATGCTGAATATTTTGTCGCGCAATACCGGACAACCGGCGGAAAAAATCGCCAAAGATACCGATCGGATGTTTTACCTCACCCCCTCCGAAGCAAAGGACTATGGCTTGATCGATATCGTCCTGGAGAATGCTAAAGATGCCGTTGTTCCACCGGTGCTAGCGGCGGGCGTTAGTTAATTATCCGACTGAACTCAACTTGTTGATTTTTAAAGGAGTGCTGTCCATGCCGATTGGTGTCCCTAGCGTTCCGTACCGCCTCCCTGGCAGCACCTATGAACGTTGGATCGATATTTATACCCGTCTCAATCAAGAGCGGATTATTTTCCTGGGTCAAGAAGTAACGGATACCTTGGCCAATTCGATTATTGCGGCCATGTTATATCTGGACTCCGACGATCAGACCAAACCGATTTACTTGTACATCAATTCTCCCGGCGGTTCGGTGACCGCAGGCATGGCCATTTACGACACCATGCAACATATCAAGTCCGAAGTGGTGACCATTTGTGTGGGTCTGGCCGCCTCCATGGGGGCATTTTTGCTAACTGCAGGCAGTAAGGGCAAACGGCTCGCCCTGCCCAACGCTCGCATTATGATTCACCAGCCCTTAGGGGGCACGGGTCGTCGTCAAGCCTCAGACATTGAAATTGAAGCCAGAGAAATTCTGCGCATCCGTCAATCCCTCAATGCAATCCTGGCCGAACGCACGGGGCAACCCATCGAGAAAATCGAAAAAGATACGGATCGCGACTATTTTATGTCGGCCCAAGAAGCCAAAGACTATGGGTTGATCGACAATGTGATCGAACGTGCAGCTTAAGGTCAGGGGTATGATGGGGGATCGTCCATGACTCGGCAGCGTCCCGATGGGCGATCGCCCGATCAACTTCGCCCAGTGAAGTTTGAACGCGGGTTTACCCAAAATGCACCCGGTTCGGTTTTGGCGCATTTCGGCCAGACCAAAGTGCTGTGCACGGTTACGGTTCAGCCCAAGGTTCCTAAGTTTTTAGAGGGATCAGGCCAAGGTTGGCTGACAGCAGAGTACCGGATGTTGCCCGGTGCCACCCATCCCCGACATGAGCGGGAACTCCTAAAACTCTCAGGGCGAACCCAAGAGATCCAACGGCTGATTGGGCGGAGTTTACGGGCGGCTTTGGATTTAAAGGCATTGGGCGATCGCACCCTCATCGTGGATACCGATGTGTTGCAGGCGGATGCAGGCACCCGCACGGCTGCGATTACGGGTGGTTTTGTGGCCTTAGCAGATGCGTTAAACCGTCTGGTCGAACAAGGCGAACTGGCCGCCTCGCCCATTCGTTACCCGGTCGCAGCGGTTTCGGTGGGATTACTGGAGGGGAACGCCCTCTTAGATTTAAGTTATGTTGAAGATGTGGCGGCTTCTGTGGATTTCAATGTGGTTTTAACCCAAAACCTGGAGATTTTGGAGGTTCAGGGTACGGCAGAGGAGGGATCCTTTACGCGCCAACAGATGGGCCAAATGCTGGATTTGGCCGAAGTGGGAATTCAACGCCTCATCCAGGCACAGCAAGCCGCATTACTGTAGGGGCGCACGGCTGTGCGCCCCTGTTGTATCGCATCCAATCGAGAACTGCTGTAAGATACGATTTTGTTCCCCTTGGCCCAGTAGAGTATTAAAAATAATAAATAGGGAGATACTGGGGCAATGCCCAATTCTCCTCTGTCTAGTCAAGGAGTTACGGGTCTGGATGAACGCTGCCGAGCGCGCCACAAGTCCTGAAGCAGCCACTAAAATTGCGGCTGTTGTGGATCTCTTTAAACGACAATTCCCAACGGTAAAGGCCAATTTGAACCCGTGGGCCAATGACCCGGATACCCAGGAGTGGGTGGATCCCGACTCCATCGACATCGGATTTAACCTTCCAGCGGGTCAAACCCTCGTCCAACTCCGGTTTCACGAACACCGTTTGATTGGCATTGAAGCGGCTTGCTTCGGACCCTTGGGGCACCAACGCTGGCGGCTTTCTACGGTTGGCGATTGGACCTTTGCGGGCACCTATCCGCCCCCCAGCGGGTTTCAAACGACCCTCAAACACGTATGCAAAGAACTCTTTTTGCTGTTTAATGGTTCAGCACCAGAG
>JBAVRC010001163.1:0-1712 GCA_049694615.1 Thermosynechococcaceae cyanobacterium
TGATTTGCTCGAAAGCGCTGATCTACATGGCCCGCAAAATGGAGGAAAAATATCAGATTCCCTACGTAGAAGAATCCTTCTATGGGGTGGCAGATATGAATCGCTGCTTGCGGAACATTGCGGCCAAAATTGGCGATGCCAATCTGCAACAGCGGGTTGAAATCTTGATTCAGGAAGAAACGGCCAAGTTAGACCAAGCCCTTGCCCCCTACCGGGCTCGCCTGAAAGGGAAGCGAGTTGTCCTCTATACAGGTGGGGTGAAAAGTTGGTCAATTATCTCTGCCGCTAAAGATTTGGGCATGGAAGTCTGTGCCACCAGCACCAAAAAAAGTACGGAAGAGGACAAAGCCAAAATCAAAGAATTACTCGGTCAAGACGGGATCATGATGGAAAAAGGCAATGCTCAAGAATTGCTGCGAGTGATTGCTCAAACCAAAGCAGATATGTTGATTGCGGGTGGACGCAACCAGTACACCGCCCTCAAAGCCAAAATTCCTTTTCTGGATATCAATCAGGAACGCCATCATCCCTATGCGGGCTACGTTGGCATGGTGGAAATGGCCAGAGAGTTGGAAGAAGCCTTGTACAGCCCCGTCTGGGCTCAAGTCCGTAAACCCGCGCCTTGGGATCTGGAGGTAATCTAATGGCAACCATCACAACCCCCAGAAAGTCTCTGGCCGTCAATCCACTCAAGCAAAGCCAGCCCTTGGGAGCAGCCCTAGCATTTCTGGGCTTAAAAGGTATCATGCCGTTGTTTCATGGCTCTCAAGGCTGCACTGCCTTTGCCAAAGTGATGCTGGTGCGCCACTTTCGGGAAGCGATTCCGCTTTCCACCACCGCCATGACGGAAGTTAGCACGATTTTAGGCGGAGAAGAAAATGTCGAACAAGCCATCCTCACCTTAGTCGAAAAGTCAAAGCCCTCCATCATTGGGCTCTGTACAACCGGGTTAACTGAAACCCGTGGCGACGACATGGACGGTATTCTGCAAACCATTCGTAAACGCCACCCTGAACTGCACGATTTGCCGATCGTGTTTGTCTCGACACCAGACTTTAAGGGCGCTCTTCAAGATGGCTTTGCCGCCACCGTAGAAAGCATCGTCAAGGAATTGCCACGAGCGGGTGAAACCCGTCCCAATCAAATTACGCTGCTGGTCAGTTCGGCCTTTGCACCAGGGGATGTGGAAGAAATCAAGGAGATTGTGACTAGCTTTGGCTTAACCGCGATCGCGGTGCCTGATCTCTCCCTTTCTCTGGATGGGCACTTGGATGAATCCTACAGCAGTGTCACCAGTGGCGGCACCACGTTAGCCGAATTACGGGAAATTGGCAGTTCTGTCTATACCCTAGCCCTGGGAGAAAGTATGCGCGGGGCAGCAGAAGCGTTGCAGAAGCAGTTTAGCATTCCCTATGAAGTGTTTCCCAGCTTGAGCAACTTAGATGCGATCGACGGCTTTTTAGAAGGTCTGACAGATCTAAGTGGGCTACCTGTACCAGAAAAGTACCGCCGCCAGCGCCATCAAGTTCAAGATGCGATGTTGGACACCCACTTTTTCTTTGGACGCAAGCAGGTCAGCTTGGCAATGGAGCCGGATTTACTGTGGGCAATCGTTCATTTTTTACAGAGTATGGGAGCCGAGGTGCAAGCCGCTGTTACCACGACAAAATCTCCCTTGCTTGAGAGATTACCCATTGAAGCCGTCACAATTG
>JBAVRC010001164.1:0-1541 GCA_049694615.1 Thermosynechococcaceae cyanobacterium
GGTATCCTGTAAGCAGGCGACATAACTCTGCGTTAGAGCCGACGAACGCTCGTCGTTAGCCCGACGACGTCGTCCAGACGGCGTTCGCGGCTCAACTCCGATGTTATGCCGCTAAGTTACTGGTTGAGATATTATTCAAAGTTTGTCTTTCAGTATTTAAAGTTAAGTTGTTTTCAATATGTTGGTGAGGCGATCTCAAATGAGACAAACTATTCACGGTATTAGTTTTAATGGATAAGCTTAGATGCAACAGCCGGAGGATGCGAATACGCCAAAACCACTTAGCCGAGAGCAACGTCTGGAAATAGTACGAACTTTACTACAACGTGACAACCTGAGTAACGAGGCAAAAGAGGCATTCCGCCAAGCTTATCCTAATGCACCGCAAGAAATGCTGAAAACTGCTGTTTTTCACACTTACGTTGATGGTATCGGAGCTGCAATAGACTGGCTAGTAGATTTAGAGCTATTTTTACGTGAACCCAGTCGTGAACTTGATATCGGTGCTACGTATCACTTGTTGTATCACCTCTACAATTGGTATCAGTTTAATTCATTGGTTCCAGATGGGAATACAGGAGTATTAAGTCGTCTTAAGGAAATTAGAGAGTTGGTTGCAGATGGAGAGATGGAGGCAATTCTTAAAACGGTTGAGGAATTAGAATCGATGTTTGAAGGTGCTCGAAACTATCCCAATTTTCAGTAATCGGCTGCATAACCAGCGCGTGCACCGGAACGGAGGCATACGCTATCTGTTATGATACAAATATTGTCGCCGTCCGGTGACGCGCCAGCCGTTAGGCAGAAACTTTTAAAGTTAATGTTATGAAGCCTGAAGAAGAAAAAATCCTCAGAGGGATTCTAGACAAAGCTAGAATTTCAAATCCTGATGAATGGGTTCAAGATGCAGATGATTATGATCTTGCAGTTTTGTCTAAAGCAATATTTTTGAGAGAAGCATGGAAACCTATTCTTCGTAAATCGGATACCTCATGGATTGATGAGACAATAGAGGATCTAGAAAGTCGGATTGGTCGTAATGATTTATATGCTCTAAGATTTCTACCAAAAATGCCAGAGTTATTGGAATCCTTGAAAAGAATAAAAGCATCGGGAGTAGATGCTGCGGATATCACTACAGTAGTGCGAGAATTCCAAATAAATTTGCTTGACTGGTTGATGTCTATTCTTGAGGGTGGTCATTGCTTCGAGGATGGACTGTCTGATTGTTGGACACTTGTAGGATTGGATCGTGATGCCCTTATAGATCCGCCTCAAACCTTTGGCCCCTTGAAAGAATTGATAGGAGAATTTGACCCTGACAAAGATGCCTAACCATTCGTTGGAGCGGAACGAATGGTTAGATTGTTATTAATGCAGATTGGATCTGCGTCCGCTCAACTCGGGATAAAACATAAAGCGGGACAATGAGTGGGATTGATTGTATAAAAGAAAACCCTGCGCCAGAGCGCAAGGTAGCTTATCGTAACCTTGATGAACTAAACCAAGGGAACGATGAATCTCAATATAAGGGAACGGTG
>JBAVRC010001165.1:0-3066 GCA_049694615.1 Thermosynechococcaceae cyanobacterium
GAAGAAACCTCTGAGCAAAGTTTTGGCCTTGTGATGGCCTTACTGACGTTGCCCTTTTTGCTCCCGATGCCGCCTGGATTTTCCAGTATTTCCGGGGGCGGGTGCATTTTGCTGGGGTTGCAGATGATGGCGGGTTGGAAGACGCCTTGGCTGCCCCAAAAGATCGCGCAACTCAATTTTCCGCCCGCGTTTATGGCGCGGTTATTGAAGCTGGTACAATCGCTGTCCAATCTGTTAGAGAAATTTGTGCGGCCCCGCTTACCTTGGCTGGCCGATAATCCATCGATTTGGCGTTTGAATGGTCTGTGTATTTGTTGGCTGGCCTTTTTGCTGATTCTTCCCATTCCGCTCACCAACCCTATCCCGACCGTTGGGATTTTGTTGTTTGTATTTGCCATGCTAGAAGCGGATGGACTGCTGATGTGTATCAGTTATGGCATGACTGTAGCCATCACAGCTGCTGTGTTTGGGGTGGGTTATTTGCTGTGGCGATCGCCGGAACTGTTGCAACAAATTCAGACCCATGGACTTTTTTGAGAACGCCCTAGCCCTGGTTTAAGGGGGAAACTCCAGGGCGATCGGCCCCAATATGCCTTTGCGAAAATCGGTTAATAAATGATGGGCCATACGCTCCTTATCGCCCTGGAACTTTGCCTGGGCAACAGCGGCTAAATACTCCTCTCCTGTCATGGTTTCGGGCACAATGCTATAGCGTTGCTGGAGCGGGCGATCAGGTATCCAATGTTCGACTTGCGTGTTGCAGGTTTCCAT
This sequence comes from Thermosynechococcaceae cyanobacterium, assembly GCA_049694615.1. GTDB lineage: Bacteria > Cyanobacteriota > Cyanobacteriia > Thermosynechococcales > Thermosynechococcaceae > JAAURS01. The sequence goes on from JBAVRC010001165.1 coordinate 772, forward strand.
ACGGTGAATTTGGTCAATGAGGGCCGCAGCCACCAATTGGCGATCATAGGCTCCTTCCCCAATGTCGTCGCACATGGCCAGACGATAAGCGGCAGCTTGATCTGAGAGGCGAGATGGCAACACGCCGGGGGCATCTAGCAAATCCAGATCGGGAGAAATCCGAATCCAACGGAGTTGACGGGTTACACCAGGCTTCCGCGCACTTTCTGCCACTCGACGATTCAGCAGACGGTTAATAAGCGCCGATTTGCCCACATTGGGAAACCCGATCACAACCGCCCGAACCGCACGGGGGTTCATACCGCGATCGCGACGCCGTTGATTGAGTTTAGCCCCAGCCTGCTGAGCCGCCTGGGCCACCGCATTAATGCCTTTACCCTGCTTAGCGTCTGTAAAGTAAGGTGTTTCTCCCTGGGACTTAAACCAGTCGCGCCAGAGCGCTGCGGCCTTTGGACTAATTAAATCGACTCGATTCAGAATCAGGATTTTGGGCTTTTCGCCAATCCACTGCGGCACTTGGGGATGACTACTGGCCATCGGAATCCGCGCATCCCGCACCTCTAGGACAGTATCCACCCGCTTGAGTTGCTCCAGAAGTGCCTTTTCGGCCTTGGCAATGTGACCGGGGTACCATTGAATGGGCGGAGTTGCTTGCATTGCCGAAAAACCTTTGCTGTATTGCCTCTTCAAACCTTACTGCCAAAACAAGGCAAGTCGGCAAGATAACTCAATTTTGTTCTTTTTGTTGCTTAAGACTCGTCTCTTGAGGCCATTTGGCAAACTGACTGCAAATTAGGACGTCAGAAGCTTACTTAATCTAATATTAATGTTAATAGAAACTTAAATGTCTTGAAGTTTTTCATGAACCGTGTATACTGATACCATTCAGAGTTTAAGCGCTTTTACAAGCCTTAACAATCTAAGAACCTTTTCTCTACCTGTGTGTTCTCAGGTTTTCCAGCCTTCTTCCATTCTAGTTGCCAAGTCTTCTCTTGTATGGCGAGGAGATATATAGGGAGTAAAGTTAAGCTTTAGTTTGGTTTTTTGTCTTGCATACTTGCAAGCAGACTTTGCCTGATTATGAACGTTATTCTGTACCACTCAGCGTATTGAATGACGGATTCTTAAGAAAACTTTTGCTTTTACATCTTAACTCTGAATCTCAAACCGAAGCTTGGCTTAAGGTTGTATCTCTCATGATCAAAAAATAACTCAAGAAAGGTAATCATCATGAAACTTTTGCCAAAATCAAAACTTTTGGGGGGTTTGGGCACCATTGGCTTAGTTACCCTTGCGACCATGCCTTTTATGGTCAGAAGCGAAGTTCCAGCTCCCTCAACGGATCCGCAAATCATTGCTAAAGCGATTACGCTACCGCTTGACCACTTCTTGTGCTATAAGACCCAAGGTAATTCCGTCAACAGCTCTGTCCGTCTTCAAGATCAATTTAGTCCGAATTTCCTACCTTTTACAGTGACTACGCCTTTCCGATTTTGCAATCCTGTCCAAAAAACGCATAGTGGTGTCGTGACATCGATCCAGAACCCAGATGGCCATCTAGAGATGTTCCGGATCACGACAACTATCGCGCCCCCCCCAACCCGTGTGGTCCAAGTTGAAAATCAGTTTGGCATTAAGAAATTAGAGGTTTTTAGCCCGGTTCTTCTAGCTGTCCCGACTCGGAAATTGCCACATCCTACGCCAAAAGATCTGGATCACTTCAAGTGCTATAGAGCCAAGGGATCTGCAATAAATGTGAAGGTTGATCTGAAAGATCAATTTCAATCGCAAAAGAGTGCAGCTGTACTGAATCCGTATCTATTGTGCAACCCCGTTGTGAAGATCCATAATCGCGTTACGACACCCATCCTACACCCAGAGGCTCACCTCGTGTGTTACAAAATCACGATTCAGCCGTTTGTAACAAGGCGGCAAGTGGTCAATCAGTTTGGTGCAGCAGTTCTGCCCATGAAAGATGCGGACACGCTTTGCGTCCCATCCTTAAAGAAGATTTTGGCGTAGTACCAAGTTAGCAACCTATCCGATTGATTGATCAGTTCGGAATTGTTGCTTTCGGTTACACAACAATAGACTCTCAATTTTTTGGGAGGGAGACTCATCTCTCTCCCAAAAAAAAGATAAGTATTTCATCTAGATCAAAATACTCTAAAATATTTTTATCATAGCTAATTAAGTAGTTCAGCTTAATCTAGAATCTTTAGTCGTTTTGTCTTAACATCATTCTAAGTTCCTTGAGAATTCTTAAGCATTAGCCGAGGGAAATCACGAAATGCA
>JBAVRC010001166.1:0-1714 GCA_049694615.1 Thermosynechococcaceae cyanobacterium
GCCATCTTGAAACCAAGCTGGTCCACCACTTTGACCACCATAAGTATCCGCTGCATAGAAGAAACGGTTAGATTGTACTTTTTCGATTTTGTCGGCGGCAAAATATTGATTTCTGCCAAAATCTCTGTCCCCAGGATACCCCGCTACATTGACTAAAAGCCCTTTAAGGTCATCATTATCTAGAACAGCGATTGAAAAGCATCCCGTTTCGTTGCCAACTGGGTCGTCGATATGAATGGCAGCGTAGTCAAAATTAGTATCTTTATCCTCTGTCCAGCCTTTTACTGCACTAAATCGACGGGAAACAATTGGCTTTTGGTAGGCTGGATTTTTAGGGAAAGGAATCTCTGACTCAAAACGTCCAGGGAAAATTACGATTTCTTTTGCCCAACCTCCTAAGTTTGGGTGAAACACACAATGTCCAGCCGTAATAATGGTTTTGGGTCCGGCAAACCAACCGGTTCCTATTCCTCCTCCAACTGTTCCGTTAATCTTCAAAGAGCAGATCATGCGCCAAGGCATGGTTTCTGAATCTACAACTTGAGTCCGATCATCTGAACCAATGATTGACTCTGGCATAGATCCTCGAATAACCCTGAGATCCGAGGCGATGCGGGGCTTATTCAGTTCTCCTTTGCCGCGAACAAGTAATCGCTGGGCACTGATACCGTACTCTGCGGGAGCTTCCCCGGAATTGCCGTCAGTTTTGAGAATAACCCCAACCTCGGTTGGCGCTTCTTGAGGACTACTGACCGTTTCAAACTGTCTAATTGTACTCATTGTTAATTTACTCCTAGTCTATAATTGTTATTCGTTTAAAGTGAAAGTGCCAAGGGACTCTCGAAGCATTTGCTAGCGGCTGTATCTTGTCTGGGTCAAATCCAGTCCTACCTCTGGTAAGGGATCGAGTTCTCGTCTAACTAATCGTGTAAGTTGCTTTCGACTTTCCCGGAGAGCAGCATCCCAAGCCAGTATAAAATACGTTTTTCCTTGGTGAGATCCTGACTCAACAACCTTTTTGCCTTCTGGGGAATCTGGTTTGTCTTTATTCAGTTCGTCATGGGAGGGAGCGCCAGAACTGCAATTCTTAGGAAAGCCAATCGCCCAAGTTCCACTTACAATACCTTGTGGAAGCGTTGCGATTTGAAAGTCCCAAAGTGGGATGAGATCTTGATCTAGATGAAGTTCAATCCAGTTTGAGTGAGCATAAAAGTCTTGAGCTGTGTGGAGAAGCCGTCCGAAAGTGGTTAATGCCTCATCAGAAAGACGATTGCTGTCTGCTTCGATCTTCGCCCATTCATCACGAATATGCTTTGCGCCTTCGGTAAAGGCACAGTTATCGAAATGTACCTCACTCTCCCATTGACGAACATCCTGAGCAAGATTGTAGAAAATCACAATTTTTAGCTGCGATTCTGACAAAACATCACTAGCTGCTTTAGTGGTCAACTCAGCATGGTAATCAAGCGAGAATTCAGGTTGTAGAGCGTCGGGTTGTCTAGCCATAATAAAGAATTTCCTATTTCCTACAAATTCTGCTAATCCAGAAAAAGCTCCGAGATACTACACAGTAGGCCATTTTTTCAGAGGACAATCAGCAGCCCTGATCGGGACTTTAAATTGGATAAAACACCCGCACTCACAACATCTTGCTCCTCCTTTCCCCTCTTCAGGTAACCAAAGCTGTTCGCATTCTAGGCAAATCTTGAACCGT
>JBAVRC010001167.1:0-3706 GCA_049694615.1 Thermosynechococcaceae cyanobacterium
TTACTGCGATCGTCTCAGGGGTTTGCATCGCTTGATGTTCTACCAGGTGATGAATGGTGATATGGGGCTGATCGCTGAACATTTAACTTTTCCTTCAAGATTCCACGGCTGATTCAAAAACAGTCAATACAAACTTAAGTTTATTAAAATCTAAAAATAATGTTATTCTTAAGTTAATAAATATTTTTGAAACGCAATTCAAAGTATATATATTGACTAACTTTCTTAGGTTTCCCAACCAAGTCTAGGCATTGTACATTCGCAATCAAAAATAGATTTAAGTCTGGAAAAATGTTTAATATATTTGGAAAGGATAGAGATACAATATCCACCCTTCCCAGGTATAGCTCACCCTAAAAGTCATAGTCTTCAGTGATTTTACCTATTTTTTGCTGCCAAAGAATATTTATAACGCTCTCAGATTCTGGCATTGTAGAGCTTTGCTAATCCAATGATCTACCGGAGGGAAAGGATGCCAATTTGAATAAAAACTTTTGACAATTAGGTTGGATAGCTGATGTGGCAACCTAATTTAACATACACACAGTTCGACTTTCTGAAATTGATGATCCATCGGCTTGAGCCAAAGATGTTTATCGCCCAGCAATAGGGCACATACCACAAGGAAATAGAGGCTTGAGAATTGTCAACCCTATCTGTTGTAGCTTATGAGCACTAATATAAACTTCAGTAATTTCACCGAAAAAAAATTCTACGGAGAATAATAGAACCTGTATAGATTCTTTCCGGAACAATCCATACATCAAACATCTTTAAAAGACAGGCGATCGCTGCAAATTGCTGTAGGCGAAGGATCCCATAATCATGGAGCCAATCCCGGCATCGGTAAAAATTTCGAGCAGGAGGGCATGGGGCATCCGTCCGTCGATGATATGGGCGGCACGCACCCCTTGGGCCAGCGATCGCACGCAGCAACTGACTTTTGGAATCATGCCACCGGAAACCACCCCCGACTGCACCAGATCGCGAGCTTGGGCAATATCCAGTTGCGGAATTAAGGAGTCGGGGTTGTGAAAATCATGGAGAATGCCGGGGGTATCGGTCAGTAGGATTAACTTCTCTGCGCCTAGTGCAGCCGCTATTTCCCCGGCCACCGTATCGGCATTAATGTTAAAGGCTTGTCCGGTTTCATCGGTGGCCACACTGGACACAATGGGGATATACCCGTTTTCCACTAGGGTTGAAATAAGACTGGCGTTAATGCTGGTGACTTCACCGACAAAACCCATTTCTTCTGGGCCTTGGGGGCGCGCTGTAATCAAGTTGGCATCTTTGCCGCAAATCCCTACCGCAGAACCGCCGGATCGGTTAATCAGGGCCACTAATTCCTTATTGACCCGACCCACCAACACCATTTCCACCACATCCATGGTGTCGGCATCGGTGACCCGCAATCCATTCAGAAATTTGGCCTCAATGCCAATTTTACTGAGCCAGAGGTTAATTTCAGGACCACCGCCATGAACCACGACCGGGCGAATGCCCACGCAAGCCATAAAAACGATATCGCTGATCACTTGGGCCTTGAGGGCATCGTCTTTCATGGCCGCACCGCCATATTTGACGACGATGGTTTTTCCGGCAAAGGCTTGAATGTAGGGCAGGGCTTCGCTTAAAACACGAACGCGGTCGTTATTGTCCAGCATGGGCTAAGGGCGCTTCTCGCATTGTCAAGGATATCGGGTGCTTTCTGAAAGAACCGCCTGGGTTCCCTCTACGGAATTCTATACCAGATGCCGAAATCTATTTGCTCTATGCCGCATGATCGCGCCAGATTGCTGGCGAATCCTACGTCCCGACTGGTCTGCGAAAGAGCGTCCTGTCCTTGGTCTGGCAATCTGGCTTGAGCTAGACTACTGTTATGCTTTGGGGATTTTAGAGTATGGCTGCATCTGTCTTTGAAGTCGATCCCTGCTTTGAACTCGATCCGATCGTCCTCTCGCTTACGGACGAACAGTTTGAAGAACTCTGCCGCAACAATCGCGATCTCCGCTTTGAGCAAACGGCAACGGGAGAGTTGATTATTATGCCGCCTACGGGATGGGAAACCGGAAATCGCAACATTGAAATTGCTTACCAGGTTCAGTCTTGGAGCCGAATGACAAAAATGGGCAAAGCTTTCGACTCTTCTACAGGATTTGTGTTGCCCAATGGTGCGAAGCGATCGCCCGATGCAGCCTGGGTGCGTCAAGACCGTTTGGATGTCCTGAAGCCCAACCCCGATAAATTTTTGCCCTTAGCGCCCGATTTTGCGGTTGAATTGCGATCGGCAACCGATAATCTGCAAACCCTGCGCGCAAAAATGCAGGAGTACATTGCCGTAGGGGTTCGGCTCGGTTGGCTCATTAATCCGCAAGATCGGCAGGTGGAAGTGTACCGTCCCCATCAGGTCGTGCAATTGTTGCGATCGCCGGAACAGCTTTCTGGGGAAGAGATTCTGCCGGGATTTGTGCTGGATTTGCGAGAAATTTGGGGCTGAAGCTAGGCAGGCGTTTGCGATCGCGGCTGATACCGGGTTGACCGACACAATTTGTCGCTTGGCGGTTGTAGACGCGCAGCGGCTGCTCGAAGAATAACCGCAGCTACAAGCATAAAATCGCGGCGCAGATTGCTGAAACCCTTGATTGATCTAGTCTGCAGAGGCAGACTTTGTGCTTGTAGGCGCGATTTCAATCGCTAGCTTCGATGACGCAGTGGGCATGACCATTGCCGCTTCAATGGCCTCCCAGACCTCCCGCGACACCCGAACTGCCGATTCTTTGCACTGCACCATCAGTTCGCAGCAATAGAAATAATCGGCTAAGGTGTTTAATTCAGCTTCGGAAAGATTTAGCAGTTCCCGATCCAAGTCCAGACCGTCGCACCAAACTTGCAGAATGAGATCGGCAAATCCTTGCAATTCTTTAGCATCTGCATTTTGGGCAGGGATTTGAGCGCTTAAAGCTTCTAAATTTTGAATCAAAACAGATAAGTTAACAGAAGAGTTAACAATCTTAGCGAGGGCGAGGGCACGGGCGAGGGCGAGGGCACGGGTGAGGGCGAGGGTAAGGGCGCGGGTGAGGGCGAGGGTAAGGGCGCGGGCGAGGGCGAGAGCGAGGTCGTAGTCGAGGTCGCGGGCGCGGGTGAGGGCGAGGGTAAGGGCGCGGGTGAGGGCGAGGGTAAGGGCGCGGGCGAGGGCGGGGTCGCTCTCGCGGGCGGGGGCGAGGGCAGAGAAGATGGCCACAGATCGCTTGGCGGCGGCGGGGGCTGGGTTGGATGAATCAAGCGTGACCCGATTGGCCCAAGCGAGGAGAGACTGCAACTTATTGGATCCGAGGCGCTGCTTGGCGAGTGTGGCCATTTGCCGTAACAGGTCGTCGGCATTGGGCAATAAACCGGGCACCAAGCACAACACCTCACGCCATCGTGCGGCAGTTGCGTGTTGGGCCACCGTTTCGGTCAAGGCTGCTGGATTTTGGCTCAGATATTGGGCCGTCAAATACTCCTGGATGGTGAGGTGCGAAAACGAATAAATATCCTCGGCCCGTTCGGTTAAAATTCCCTGCTGCACGGCAATGGCCGTTAAAACGGCTTTCCCGTCTAGATATTTCGGTGGGTGCGGCTCTTTTAGAACGATGGGTCTTTAGCCATAAAATCAAGTAAATCAATTACGATATATAGCTTTCAGCGGTATTGACTCCAATTG
>JBAVRC010001168.1:0-3828 GCA_049694615.1 Thermosynechococcaceae cyanobacterium
CGCATTGCGGTGCTCAATGGCGGCGAGATCCAGCAAATTGCTGCGCCCTTAGATTTGTATCGTCATCCGGCCAATCGGTTTGTGGCTGAATTTATTGGGTCGCCGCCCATGAATTTTATGGAGATGGAGGTGAAAGACGCCACCCAATTGGCTCATCCTGGGTTTACCCTGACCTTGCCGGATGCCTGGGGAACGACCCTTGCGTCTTATCGAGGCCAGACCGTTGTTCTCGGCGTGCGCCCAGAGCATTTTGACACTATCCCGGACCCTGATGGCGAGGGCTTATCGGTCCAAGTCGCGCTAGTGGAAGCCTTGGGCCATGAAACCTATTTGGCTTGCACCTTTGAAGACCGAACAAGACAAACCGCTCACCTGCAAGTTCGCACCGATCCGCAGCAATTAGCCAAACGGGGCGATCGCCTGAAGTTATCCATCAATGCCCAGCACATCCACTTGTTCGAGACAGCCAGCGGTGCGGCCATTTTGCCCCAGGCATAACCCAGTCCGCTAATGTTCTACGGACAGCGTAAAACTGCGGATGGTCCCCGTATCAAACCGCGCCTGATCGCTCACTTCCAGGGTCCAGGTGCCTTGAGGGCTTTTCCCCTTGAGGTTGGCGAGGGCGATGGTATTCACCGCGTCGTAGACGGTTTTCAGATTATCTGTCCCGCCCCCTTGGCGCTGATGTAGCACGATCGGCGCAACCCCAGTTATTCCTGGTGGCATCAGGGTCACCACCAAGTCGCCGATGTAGGTGTGCTCAATCTCCACCTCCACCTTTAATGCGGCAATGGGCTGATCATTGGCCACCATCAAGGTCAGACGAGCGGTTTCTAAATCCCGAATGGGGACATCCTGGCGGGCGGTAAAAATTGAGATTGGGTTGGGTTGTGTCGGGAGTGCTAACTCCACAGCCCGCCGCGCATTGAGACGCCCATAACCATACAGGGGACTGTGGCCGTTTGCATCGTAATTGCCACCCGTGGGGTCAATGCGATCGCAGCATTGTTTCAGGATTTCGCGGACCTCATCGCGGCGCAGATTGGGATTCCGGGCAATCACCAAAGCTGCCACCCCGGCGGCTCCTGGACAAGCGCTAGACGTGCCGCCAAAACTGTTGGTGTAGTTGCCGGCACTGTCGCCTTGGCGCGTATCGCCTGCGTTATAGCCGAGGAACCCAGTCCGATCCGTCGTCCAAATCCCAGGGGTGAGGGAGGGATAGCCATTGTTGCTCGGGAACGCGCACCACACGGCATTGCCCATGTCGCTGTAAGCGCTACGGGTGCCGCTGTCATTGCAAGCGGCCACCGCAATCACATTACTGTAGCTGGCATAGCCATCCTTCTCCACACTTTCGTTGCCATTGCCTGCTGCGAACAAAATGACACAGCCCTTGCCATTGCGTCCCTGACGCACTGCGTAGTCCATCGCCAGACGCGTGCTATCCGGCAACGGCACATATTGGTTGTGCTGCGGATCCGAGCTGTCGTACCAAACCCCATCGGCTGGTCCCCAGCTACAGGAAATGACATCGGCCCCATTCTGCGCGGCCCAGATAAAGGCATCGGCTTCGGCTTGAGACCCCAAGGCAGAAGCCAGCCGAATGGGCATGAGCCGCGCGCCCGGTGCCACCCCGGATGCGCCAAAACTGCCATTGGCACAGGCCACCCCCGCACAAGAGGTGCCGTGATTGTCGCCATTGCCGGGACGGGGATCGCCACTGCGCCGGGTGACATCCTGGGGGGCAACCACCTTGCCGCGAAACTCTTCGTGGTCGATATCCACGCCATCGTCAATGATGGCAATGGTGGTACCAGTCCCATTGCTGAGTTCCCAGGCAGATTCCACATTGGCATGGGCATTAATCAGCCGACTATTCACTGTCGTCGCTTTGAGATGCCACTGTTGGGGAAAGGCCGCCCGTCGTCGGGACTCGCGGACCAATTCCGGGTGACACAGCTCTACAGACTCTTCGGTCAACAACTGTTCGGCAATGTCAAAGACCCGCAGCCCCGTTTGGGACGGAGCACTCACAAAATAGGCATTGCGGGCATAGCTGAGCGATCGCTTTACCATCAACCCAAACCGATTGAGGATGGCGAGACAATCAGCCTCTTCTGCATCATCTTCAAATTTGACAAACAGATTTTCGGTATAAATCACTGGCGTATTGCTTTGGGAATCAACCAAAACCCGTCCGGCAAATTCCAGCGCCGATTCGGCATTGAGGATGGTCCGAGCGCGATCGCGCAGTTCGCGACCAGACGCCGAGACCTTGGCCCGTAACACCTCCACCCCGGCGTCTTCAAAGGCCAGCACAGGCTCGTAGCCCTGCAAAATACCGTAGGCTTCTGGCGAAATGGGAACTTGTCCTGTCGTTAAATTGCGGGTTATGGGATTGCGATTGTGGGTCCGCACCACCAAATAGTCATCGCTAATATTGAGATCGTAGGGACTCCCTGCACGGCCCCCGTAGCGAACTGTTGCCATTGTCCACCCTCCCTTATTTTTATCAAAATGGTATGTCTATGCATCCATATTGATGGGCGGAACAAGGTTACTAGGTGATGGGGATCACAGCAGTTGGGTGTCATGCGTCGCTTTGGAGGGCAGGGTCTGTAACCGTCCCATCGCTTCATCGATGAGCCTAACCCCAGCTTCAACCGTCTCGATGGTACTCAAGCGGCTCCGTAGATCTGCGGACCCTGGAAAATCTGTTGCATACCAGGCCATATGTTTGCGCGCTTGCTGAATTCCTTTCAGTCCTTTGTAAGCGTAGAGGGCTTCTAAATGTTCTTTGGCACAATCCAAGCGTTGCAGAAGGGTTGGGGCAGGACGGATCTGTCCCGTTTTCAGAAACTGATCGATTTCCCCCACCAAAAAGGGATTGCCCAAGGTGCCGCGCGAACACATCACCCCATCGGCCCCCGTTTGCTCTAAACACTGGACCGCCGTTTCCACGGACACAATATCGCCATTGGCAATGACTGGAATCGAAAGCTGTTCTTTTACACGGCCAATCCACTCCCAGCGCGCCGCCCCTGTATAGCCCTGGGCACGGGTGCGGGCATGAATCGTCAGCATTTGTGCCCCCGCCTCTTGCAGACGCTGGGCAAATTCCAGAATATTGATTTCGTCGTCGTCCCAACCGATGCGGGTTTTGACTGTGACGGGGACGGAGACGGCCTCAACCACGGCTCGCACAATGGCCTCTGCCGTTTTTGGATCGCGCAGGAGGGAAGACCCACCGCCTTTCTTGGTGATTTTGTTGACGGGGCACCCCATATTGATGTCCACCGTATCGGCCCCTTCTGCCACTGCTCGTCGGGCGGCTTCTGCTAAAAAGTGGGGGCGACAGTCGAACAATTGAATACTAATGGGCCGCTCGTTGGGGTCCACTTCCATTAACTTGGGCAATTCGTGCACATGACACACTTGCGCCGCATGGACCATTTCGGTATACAGCATGGAATCTGGCGCATATCGCCGTACCAGTCGCCGAAATACCAAATCGGTCACGCCCGATAAGGGGGACTGCAACACGCGACTACGCACTTCAACGGAGCCAATGCGCAGGGGATCACTGAGTCGCAATGCCCAAGGCGGTGGCCAATTTGTTCGTTTCATGTGAGGGTCTTAAAAGATGTTTCAGTCAATCAGGGCACCTGTAAAGGAATGAGCGAATCCTCAGGCAAAAATTCAACAAACTGTCCATCTTTCGCGAGTACCGCCAAAATTTCCAAGGGCCAGTCCGGTTGCACCTGTAGATCTGACCAAGGCACCGCAATTTCCAGACAAGTTTGCAGCCCCATCTGGACTTGGTGCGAT
>JBAVRC010001169.1:0-2469 GCA_049694615.1 Thermosynechococcaceae cyanobacterium
GGTCAATACAGGACTGGTTTTGATTACGGGGGAAATTACATCCAACGCCCTGGTCAATTTTGTGGACCTAGCCCGTCGCAAAGTGGCCGAAATCGGCTACACAGACTCGGTGAATGGCTTTGCGGCCCATAGTTGCTCCGTGTTAGTCGCCTTAGACGAACAGTCCCCGGATATTGCTCAAGGGGTGGATGCAGCCCACGAAACCCGCGAACAAAGTAGCGAAGAGTTATTCGACAAAACTGGAGCAGGCGACCAAGGCATTATGTTCGGGTTTGCCTGCAACGAAACGCCTGAATTGATGCCCTTACCCATCAGCTTGGCCCATCGCATTGCACGTCGTCTGGCTGCGGTTCGCAAAACCCAGCAACTCCCCTATTTGCGGCCCGATGGGAAAACGCAAGTCACGGTTGCCTATGAAGATGGTCGGCCCGTTAGCATTGACACGATTCTGGTTTCCACCCAACATGCACCCGCCATTGGCGATGTGACCGATCCGGCAGCGGTTCAAGCCAAAATCAAATCTGATTTGTGGGCTACGGTCGTAGAGCCTATCTTTGCCGACTTGGACATCAAGCCGGATGCCGAAACTAAATTTTTAGTGAACCCCACCGGACAGTTCATTGTTGGCGGTCCCCAAGGGGATTCCGGATTGACAGGACGCAAGATTATTGTGGATACCTATGGCGGCTATTCCCGTCATGGGGGTGGAGCCTTTTCCGGGAAAGATCCCACTAAGGTAGACCGCAGTGCCGCCTATGCGTGCCGCTATGTGGCGAAAAATATCGTTGCCGCCGGGTTAGCCGAGAAATGCGAGGTGCAACTCAGTTATGCCATTGGCGTGGCCCGTCCGGTCAGTATTTTTATTGATACGTTTGGGACTGGCAAAGTCAGCGACGAAGACCTGTTATCCCTGGTGCAGCAAAACTTTGAGTTGCGTCCGGCAGGCATGATTGAGTACTTCGGGCTGCGTCGTCTTCCGGCGGAACGGGGCGGTCGCTTCTACCAAGATGTCGCGGCCTATGGGCATTTTGGGCGTTCGGACCTTGATCTGCCTTGGGAGAAAACCGATAAGGCGGCAGTGCTCCAAGCCGCGTTAAGTACTGCGGTTTCGGGCGTGTAAGGGGTAACCCAACAACAATCAATCAACAATCGCTGCACGGTTCTGTGCAGAGATTGTTGTCTAGGGCACTAAACTAAGGAAAGGTGGCCTTGAACCAGAAACAATGGGTACCGCAACGCGAGACGAATGACCTCAATCCTAGAACAACAAACAACGATTAATCACAAACTGTCTAAGCGGTTTATCGCCCTGGATCCGGGCGGTTATTTTATTATTTATATTGATCCTGAGGCAGCACTTATCTATGCGAAGCATTTTACCAACCTCATTAATGAGAAAGGGTTAGCGGTCGATCCAGAGACCGGTCTGCCCTTACCCACCCACGGCAAAGTGGAACGAGTGCCGTCCCAAGTGTTCCAGGCCAAAACGGCAAAAGAACTGTGTATTCAACTCTTTGAGAAACCGGAAACTTCCTTGGTCACCAAGCTGGATCATGCTGCGTATTTGGGTCGGGAATTGATGCGTGCGGAAATGGCACTCGCAACGGGTCAACCCTATGTCCAAGATTAGTCGACAGCTTCAGATTGCTGTGGTGGGCGATATTCATGGCCAGTGGGACGATCAGGATGTATCGGCGTTGGTGTCTTTGGACATTGACCTCGTTCTCTTTGTTGGCGATTTTGGCAACGAGGATCTGGATCTCGTTCAACGCATTGCTCAAGTACCGATGCCGATCGCAGTGGTGTTTGGCAACCATGATGCCTGGTACACAGCAACCCCTTGGGGTCGCCAAAAATGTCCCTATGATCGCCGCCAAGTTGATCGGGTGCAAGACCAAATGGCAGCCGTTGGGAAGAGCCATGTGGGCTACGGTCGCAAAGACTTTCAGGCTTGGCAATTCAGTGTCGTGGGCGGGCGACCGTTCAGTTGGGGCGGCCCTGACTGGAAGTATGCTGACTTCTATGCTGAACGGTTTGGGGTGGGGTCTTTGGCCGAATCGGGCGATCGCATTGCCCAGGCAGCTCTACAGGCCCCGTTTGAAACCGTGATTGTTCTAAACCATAATGGCCCGACGGGGTTAGGATCTACCCCAGAAGACCCCTGTGGCCGAGACTGGCAACCCATTGGTGGCGACTATGGCGACCCAGATTTGGCCGATAGCATCCAAGTGGCTAAAGCGAGCGGCAAATCGGTCCCACTGGTGGCCTTTGGGCACATGCACCATACCTTGCGCCATACACGGGCTAGATTGCGACAACGGGTTGTTGTAGATGGCGATGGAACGGTTTACCTCAATGCGGCTTGTGTGCCGAGGGTCATGCATCTGGTCTCAGGCTGCTATCGGAATTTTTCGATTGTCCAGTTGGGGCAGGGACAAGTAGGTCAGGTGAAGTCGCTGTGGGTGGCGG
>JBAVRC010001170.1:0-2683 GCA_049694615.1 Thermosynechococcaceae cyanobacterium
AATCAGACTACTTCGCAATGGTCAATGTGACCTGTTTGGTTGTCCATTAAGCACTTGGAGACGCTGCAACGGTTAGTTTGCGAGTTTTAGGTTGCTCATCATCGATCGCCCCCAACAGTGCAGCCAAAGCATTCCCCGATCGTGTCCCTCGCCCAAAGGTTAAAGGCTCATCTAAAGAGGGCAGTTCCAAAACGCGGTAGTTTGCGGCATCTAAAGTGCCAAATACTTTGACCGTATTTTCGACAGAATCATCCTTCCCATCTAGAGTCGGTTTTAACGGCACAACTTTCTCGCAACCTGGCTCTAGCGTAATGAAAGACTCATTCATCGGCAGAAACTGTTCAATCGCCCACGCCGCATCTAAGTTTAATGCTGCAACATTGAGCACTTGCATAGAATCATTCTTAATACGTAAGAAAACGTACTCTCCAAGTTTTACCGTTGGCTGATTAGGATCTATAAATTGGGTTAATTTATCCTTTTTCGGGATTGGATCGCCCAGTTCAAAATTGTCGGATGTTCCTAACCATTCAACGGTTAAATTGCCAGAGAGTGGCGAATCCGTATCGGCATTATCGATTTCCGCAGTGGTTTTATATTTGGCAAGATGGATCAGTCGCTTCACCACTTTTGCGGCTGCATCTGGATCTTGAACGTTCACGGGCGGATTAATATTTTTAAAGGGAATGCCGGCACCATCGGCAATTTCATAGGCTCCATCCGTATTAATCGCGATGGTATAGTCACTCCCAGCTCCATCCTGGGCAACCTCTACCCAGCCCTTAGTCGGCAATGCCTGGGCGATCGCCAATAGCGCAGGATCATCCTGGGGAATGAAAGAGACTGTCCTGACTAAATTGACCGAGGCTGAAATCTGAACGGCCTGGTCGCCTTGTTCAACCTGCCGTTCTTTCCCGGCAATGGGTTCTAGCTTGCACAGGGATTGCGAACTGCCCCGATTGATGATTGTGGCGATCGCAATCCGGTCTTCTTTTTTGGTTAAATCGGTATTTCCACGAGGATAGATCGCAAATTCCGCGCCTTTAGACACGCCATTGGCTTGCCCAACGGCCAGCAATGCTTGAGGCGTACCCTCGTCATTCGGTTCAACCTTCATCACGGGAATGGCAAACACCGTCTCGCCAAACTCAGTGCCAAAAATCTTACGATTCCCCTTACCCAAGAGGATAGGCGTTTGCGTCGAAAATTGGCTGTGAATTTTAGCATTGATGCGGTCGAACAAATCTTTGTAAGTTCGCCCAGGAGAAGATTGCTTCAAGGTATCCAGCAACCAATAGGTCAATGCGCCATTTTTTTCTTTCGTTTCCCGATTGAACGGAAACTCAAAAGCATACTCATTCTGACGACAAGCTGCCAGAAGCACATAATCATTTGATGCTGGCACCCCCCCCGCCTTAAGTCCACGGGTTACACCGCCTGTTAAGGACTGCCAGAGCGCAGCCAAAACCTCTGGTTCAGCAACGGGTTCAAAACTAGCTTGGAGAGGTTTAAGATCTTCTACATTCATTCCCCTCACGTCTGCCTCGCCCCTTGTCGCACCGCCAGAATGGCAACAATCTAAAACCAAAGTGACAATAAGTTTTTTGTCAGCCAACTCCTTCAAAAGTTGAGCCAGTTCTAAATCGCGGAGATACTGCCCTTCTGAGGTGCCAATGTCAGTAGGCACCAATCCTTCATCCGGTTCGACAGACCCTTTAATATCGGGAAATACTGTCTTTGCTCGCCCGCCATGGCCAGAGTAGTGGATATAAACCTGCGAATTGGGTGGTGCGATCTCGCCCAACTGCCTGAAGGCCGCCACCATGTTCTGACGAGTTGGCAATTTTTCAGGCGATTCCAGGGGCTTTTGGTTATCTTCTACGCTAGGAGAAGCCGTTAGTTTGATAATCTGGCTGGATGGAACTTTCTGAAAATCCTTCAGAAATGCTTCCACATGATGAATATCGCGAACACATCCGCCCAGATTTCTATAGCAACTTCCATCCGGCAACTTATTTGGCATGTAGCAATCAATGCCGATCAATAATACGTACAAGTTCGGTATTTTATTCATTGTTTCAGTCATTAGATTTCGCAGCCTCAGTAATAATTTTTCAGGTGAGATCATTTATGATTTAGCAGGAGATCTCACCTGAAAAGCAAGATTATTTTGAAATAGAATGCACCCAAAATTGATTGTCGCAAGCACAAGTCTCCTCAATCATTTGATAGGAGTAGTGTTGAAACTTACCCTTTGTGTTATTTCCAGACGGGTCGTTGCGATCGTATCCTGATGCATACCATTCCCCATAGGGGTCATGCACAATAAATCCTGTTGCGTCATAGCCTACTATGGCAATAATGTGACCAGAACTTGTGAAATATCCATGGGTCACTACAGGATTACCCGACGCCAGCCAATCCTTCACCGCTTTCATGCTGGATGTAGAATCATAGGAATCTTTCCCACCATAGGCTTTAACAATTTTTGCCAAGTCATAGGGGTCATGCCGACTCAAGTTATGGTCTAAAGCATATTCATACAGCTCATCTTCGAACTGTCCCGATGTACTACGCCTTGGAATCGATAAAAACTCAAGACACATTGCGATAGAAGTGACATTGCAAGACCCATCTGGATTGTTATAGTTATCTCTTTGAGATTTGTAGGGAACATCCAACT
>JBAVRC010001171.1:0-7048 GCA_049694615.1 Thermosynechococcaceae cyanobacterium
GCGCTGTCGCTGCACAATAAGGTCTGTTTCAATTCCCGTAACCGTCCGGTGGCTGAATGGATTCGGGCTAGCATGAACCGATAAGCAAACGTTGGTGCAACACAAATGAAACAATGGCGGATGTTGGGGTGCCTGGTGTGTGCCCTGTGCCTGCTGCTGGTCTGGTCCGTCCCAGCCTGGGCCTTTTGCGGCTTTTATGTGTCAAAGGCCGATGCAACGTTATTTAACAAAGCCTCTCAAGTGGCGATCGCCCGCGACGGCCAGCGGACGGTGATTACCATGGCCAACGATGTCAGCGGCGATGTCAAAGACTTTGCGGTCGTCGTTCCGGTCCCGATGGTCTTACAACAAGAGCAAGTGCATGTTGGCGACCCCAAAATTCTCAAACATCTGGATGCCTTTAGTGCGCCGCGTCTCGTGGAATACTTCGACGCCAATCCCTGCCAGCCCCCTATGTTATATGATCGTGCCTTGTCTGCACCTGCGGTCAGTGAAGCGATGGGAGCCGCTAAAGCCCGCTCCAATAATGCGCTAGGCGTGACCGTTGAAGCACAGTTCAGTGTGGGCGAGTACGATATTGTCGTCTTGGGCGCGAAGGAATCCAATGGCCTCGAAACCTGGTTGATTCAAAATGGCTATAAAATTCCCCGGGGGGCTGCCCCGTTGTTCCGTCCCTACATTCGCCAGAACATGAAGTTTTTTGTTGCGAAGGTCAACCTTAAGGAATTTAACAAATCAGGCTTTGAATTCTTACGCCCGATCCAGATGGCCTACGAATCACCCAAATTTATGTTGCCCATTCGCTTGGGGATGATCAATGCTGGGACAGCTCAGGATTTGATTGTCTATATCCTGTCCCCCAAAGGTCAAGCGGAAGTGGTCAATTACCGCACGGTTAATGTGCCTTCGGATGCCAATGTACCGTTGTTCGTCAAAGGCGAGTTTGGCAAGGTCTATCCGGCCCTGTTTGAAACGGCCTATGGCCGAGAAGGGCGAAATGTGGTGTTTCGCGAATATGCCTGGAATATGTCCAACTGCGATCCGTGCTCGGCAGATCCGCTTTCCCCCGAAGAACTGCGGCAAGCAGGGGTGTTTTGGTTGGATGAGCAGCCGCGATCCTCTCGGTTTGCACCCCCTTGGCTCAGCAATTCAGTGTTTATCACCCGATTGCATGTGCGCTATACCCGCGATAAATTCCCTGAGGATTTAATGTTCCAGGAAACCACCAACCAGCAAACGTTCCAGGGCCGTTATGTGTTGACCCATCCCTATGAGGGGAAAACCAACTGTCCAGCGGGGCGCGAGTATCGGCGATCGCTGCCCGCCCGATACGAGAAAGAAGCGCAAACGCTAGCCCAACTGACGGGTTGGAACATTAGCGACATTCGCAAAAAGATGCAGTTGGAGCAGCCCATACCCACTCAATGGTGGAAAAAGCTCTGGAATTTTGTTCTGGATCGCCATGTGGTCTAGTGCACCGTCCGTGTGAAGCCAGGGCGATTGGCGAGGGAAAACCGGATCGCCTTAGCCCTGACGACCCAATCAGGGTGCAACAGTCCGATATGATAATGAAATTCGGTTTGAAATCTTGTCCATCTATCGTTTGAGCGACAACGGCTATGGAAACGTTAAAAATTGTTGTTTATATCACGGTGTTCTTCTTCGTGGGGCTGTTTGTCTTTGGCTTCTTGTCCAATGACCCCTCCCGGAACCCCAAACGCAAAGACCTCGACTAAGGGTCTGGGCCGGTCGATTGATATTTGCCTTGTCAGGGATGCATCCAAATAGGGAGGTTGTGCGTCTGAGCGTTTCATCGGTGTACCGTAAAACAATATGGTCTATCCAACCTTAGAAGCGGCAACGCCACCTCCTCTGGTTCAGTTTGTTTCAGCATCGGTGTTGAAGTCGGATCGTCCATCGCCCTCTTCTGCAAAGCCATTGGTTTTGGCCGCAGCGGGGTCTCTTGTGCCAGAACAAGAAACCCCCTCCGCCGCTGAAGCAAAGGCGGCTGACTTGGGCCATCCCCTAAGCCTTCCGCCAGAGCGTTTCAGCCCGCCCCCAAATTTTGCACTTGCACCGGTTCGTTTTACGCGTCCTTCCTTTGCGACGCAATTGGCCCTTGCCGCCAACCCCACGAATCGAGCCTCTTTCACCAGACTGCCGCAAGCCCGTCGGTTAGCCCAAGCGTTTGAACCGCAAAGTGAGCCGCAACGTCCTGCGCTTCCGACGGCATCACCCGATCTCGCACCGGAGACCCCCAGTGCGCCTCCCTCCACAGGCAGTTCGTTTGCAGAACTATCAGCAGATCGGCAAGAGTATGACACCCTAAATCAGGTGGTCACAGCCGTCGGCAATGTGCTCCTCAATTACCGTGCCGCCCAATTGAAAGCGGATCGGGTCCAAACCAATGCCCTCCAAAAACGCGTGATTGCGGAGGGTAAGGTTACCCTCACCCAGGGTGGGCAAGTGTTGCAGGGCGATCGCCTAGAGTATCGATTGGATCAAGCCAATGGTATTTTCTTTAAGCCGAGGGGAATTATCAACCTCCCCGCAGCACGGCAAGATGTTTCGAGAACCACAACCAACACCAATGCCCTGGGTCGCAATCCCTTAGTCCCGGTACAAGATGCCGTGCAAAGCGGTACCCAACTCACCCCACAGGCAACCGGGAGTATTCAACGCCTCCGATTTGAAGCGGATCGCCTTGAATTTACAGCCCAAACCTGGACTGCGGTGAATGTGCGGATCACCAGTGACCCCTTCTCGCCCCCCGAACTGGAACTGCGGGCCGATAGCGCTCAGTTGACCCGTATTTCGGCCCAAGAAGATGTCGTAACCCTCCGCCGCCCGCGCCTGGTCTTTGACCAGCGCCTTGCGGTTCCCATTCCCCGATCGAAGGTTGTGCTGAGTCGCCGCCGGAGCAATCCCTTTACGGTTGAGTTTGGTTACGATGATCGTGATCGCGGTGGGTTATTTTTGGGGCGACAGTTTACGCCCATCGCTAGTTCGGCCTTTACCTTGTCGCTCACCCCGCAGTTTTTTCTAGAACGGGCGGCTCTGGAGAAAGGGTTTGACCTCTCGAATCCCAATCTTTATGGTCTCAATGTGGCACTCAAGAGCGAATTCTCTCCCAAAACAACCTTAAGTGGATATTTATCGCTTTTGAGTGTCGATTTTGCCAATTTCTCCGATAATGTTCGGGCTGGATTGGATTTGGAGCAACAGATTGGCCCGAATCGTCTCAACTTTCAAGCGGCTTATCGCGAACGTATTTTGAACGGGTCATTAGGGGAGCAAAGTATTCAAAGTCGCTTTGGTGCAATTTTCAGTTCGCCGACTCAGACCATTGGCCGAACGGGTCTCAAGCTGAGCTATCGCTTGGGGGCTGAACGGATTACGGCCAACACGGACACCACTGGCGTGCTGCAATTGGAGAGTTTGGGCCGTTTCCAGGGAAGTGTTGACTTAGAACGTGCCTTTGAACTGTGGAAGGGCCGCACCTTGCCACCCACTGCAACCCAGGGGTTAAAATACACGCCTGAACCGAGTCAGCCCCATTTGCATCTGATCCCTGGCATAACAGGGGTAACCAGCTTTTATACGAATGGGGACTCGCAAAACAGCCTGATTGGGCGCATTCGACTGGAGGGGCAAATCGGTCATTTTTCGCGGCCCTATCTCGACTACACCAGCTTTTTTGTGGGACTTTCTCAAGGGATTCAGTCCGGTCAGTCGCCTTTTTTGTTTGATCGATTTGTGGATCAAACGGTGCTATCGGCTGGTTTTTTGCAACAGATTTATGGTCCGATCCGGTTGGGGGTACAAACCTCCATCAACCTGGAGTCTGGAGAGTTGTTTAATACGGATATTGTGTTGGATTATAGTCGCCGGACCTACGGTTTGAGTTTGCACTATAACCCCAACCTACAGGTGGGTGCATTGGTATTCCGCATTACGGGATTTAATTGGGTCAGCAATCAAGATCCAATGACTGGGCCGGAGATTGGCGTTGTCGAAGCGGGGGTTGGGCAAACCAATGCTCCGTTCTAGGTTTAGTTTTGATTGCGGATGGTTTGCCTCATGACGTCCTCTCTCCCCTCCCCCTCCGCCGAAGCGTTGGCCACCCATACAGTTTGGATGCAGCGGTGTCTTGCCTTGGCCCGTCAAGGGGCCGGTCGCACGGCTCCTAATCCTATGGTGGGCTGTGTGGTGGTTCAAGGAGATGAAGCCGTGGGCGAGGGGTTCCATCCCAAAGCCGGAGAACCCCATGCAGAGGTGTTCGCGTTGCGGGCGGCGGGCGATCGCGCCGTCGGTGCAACCTTATATGTGAGTTTGGAACCCTGCAACCATTATGGTCGAACGCCACCTTGCACAGAAGCGGTGATTCAAGCTCAGGTGGCCAAGGTAGTGGTGGGCATGGTGGATCCTGATCCGCGTGTCTCCGGCAGTGGCATTGAGCGGTTGCGGGCTGCTGGAATTGAGGTGGTGGTTGGGGTTGAGGAACAAGCCTGCCAGGACTTAAATGAAGGCTTTGTCCATCGCGTGCGCCATCGACAGCCCTTTGGCATTCTGAAATATGCCATGACCCTGGACGGGAAAATTGCGACGGCCAATGGCCATAGTGCTTGGGTGACCGGGGCGTTGGCGCGAACCTATGTCCACCAGTTGCGATCGCACTGCGATGCGGTGATTGTGGGAACCCATACGGTGCGCCGGGACAATCCCCAGTTGACGAGTCATCGCATCGATACCGAAGGTGTAATATCCTATAACCCGCTCCGAGTGGTGATGAGTCGCTCGTTCCAGTTGCCGGAACAAGCCAAACTGTGGCAAACGGACATTGCACCGACGGTTGTTTTCACGGAAGGGGAACCGGACGTGGCCCTTCAGGCAACGCTGCGATCGCAGCAGGTGGAAATCGCGATATTGCCCGAACTCACCCCAAAAACCGTCATGGACTGTCTCTATGAACGCGGGTGTGCCACGGTGTTGTGGGAATGCGGAGGAACCCTTTCGGCCCAGGCGATCGCCCAAGGGTGCGTCCAAAAGATCTTGGCGTTTATCGCCCCCAAAATTATCGGTGGTCAGAATGCGCCGTCCCCTGTGGGCGATCTGAGCCTCACCCACATGACCGACGCGCTGCAATTGGACCGGGTGTCTTTTGAATGCATCGGCCCGGATTATTTGCTAATCGGGTATTTGCGGGACTAGTTCAGGCTAATCAAACCCGATGAGCGTTCAGCATTTGAAAATCTGATGAAAGAGATGGTTGTCTCTTCCTTTTTCGACTAAGATTCAGTTAGCACGCTATGAATACCTGCTTTGTGAGGCTGTTCTATGACTGCTCTGATGCTGAACTTAGACCCTGTTGGGCATCTGACCCATGAACAGTTTCGAGAACTTTGCCGAGAAAACCGCGACCTAAGACTTGAACTGACGGCAAAGGGAGAACTGATGGTTATGCCGCCAACCGGATGGGAATCGGGCAAACGGAATGCTGACCTCATGATCGACTTAGGTCTATGGAATCGACAAGTCGGGTTAGGGGTTGTGTTTGATTCCTCAACGGGCTTTACATTATCCAATGGAGCTGTCCGTTCTCCGGATGCAGCATGGGTTGCTTTAAAACGACTCACGGCACTCACACCAAACCCTGAAGGTTTCTTACCCCTTGCACCGGATTTTTTAATTGAACTGCGTTCAACTAATGATCGCCTCAAACCGCTACAAGACAAAATGCAAGAATATATCGAGAATGGCGTTCGTTTGGGATGGCTTCTAAACCCTAAAGACAGAATTGTTGAAATATATCGACCGGGACATGAGGTTAACGTGTTACAATCTCCAATTGAAATTTCGGGAGAGGATGTGTTGCCTGGGTTTGTTTTGAAGTTAGAGGGAATTTGGGGATCGTGACGCCTGAAGAAACATTATCAAATGCTTGGGAATGTGCAGCAGTTGCGCTGTATAACTTAACTTACGAGTCAGCCGATCTGAACGTAATGACTGACGATGAAATTGAAGCATTAACGCGACAGCTAAAGGATATTTCCCGTTGGTTCAATTCTCAACAAGGTCGGTATCAACAAGACTGTGAATTGAGAAATAGGCGTGATGATTGAGATGAGCGTTATCCCAGAGATTGCTGAAGTTGTCATCTTCGGCCTTAAATGCACACCTGGACAAAGAGATCTAAAACCGTAATTTACGTCACACATTATTAATCTTAGTCAAGCTTTAATACGCCTTAAGGTCAATACATTAAAAATCATGACTTGAGGCGAGTATGGCGATCACAGATCAACGCTCAGCAACGGGTAAGGGCGATCGCAATAGCCTGCACTTCTTTTTATGGCCCGCCACCTGCTGGTTGATTTTTTTCTTTGCCGTTCCCCTCTTGATTGTATTGGTCTATAGCTTCTTGCAACCCAGTTCCTATGCCAATATCGCCTGGAACTTTACCTTGCAGAACTATCAACAAATTTTTAATGCACTCTACCTGGGTATTTTTGGGCGATCGCTGTGGCTGGCACTTCTGACCACCCTGGTTTGTGTGGCGATCGGCTATCCGCTGGCCTACTTCATTGTGCGACAATCCCCTCCCTGGCGCTCATTCTTGCTCCTATTAGTGATTATCCCCTTCTGGACTAACTTTTTGGTGCGTACCTATGCCTGGATGATTCTGTTACGCCAGCAAGGGGTGATCAATAGCCTGCTCATCAGCTTACATCTCATCGACAAGCCCCTCGATTTATTATTTACCCCGTTTGCGGTTGGCATTGGATTGATCTATGGCTACCTCCCCTTTATGGTGCTCCCCATCTACAGCAGCTTAGAACGCTTCGACTTTTCCCTCCTGCAAGCTGCTCAAGATCTTGGGGCCAATGGAGTACAAGCTTTTTTTCGTGTCGTTTTACCCCTCACCCTCAAGGGGATTGTAGCCGGATCTTTACTTGTTTTCATCCCCTCCGTAGGGGCCTTTGTCACCCCTGATATTCTTGGAGGCGCCAAAACGATTATGGTGGGCAATCTCATCCAAAATCAATTC
>JBAVRC010001172.1:0-6649 GCA_049694615.1 Thermosynechococcaceae cyanobacterium
ATGCTAGTCAGTATCTTAGATGATCTAGAGAAAAATCCGAACTCAAAGTCCCCCAGAATTGGGGGATTTAGGGGGCGAGTGCAAAGCGCGATTGAACCCATTCAACACCCTAGCCCAATTGGAGTGATCGCAGCCAAATTCCATAACACCCTGGCTGAGATGATGGTGGCGATCGCCAATCAAGTCGGAATCCCGCAAGTTGTGCTGACCGGAGGCTGCTTCCAAAATCGCTATTTGCTTGAGCGCTCAATTCAGCGACTTCGGAGCGAGGGGTTTGCGCCTCATTGGCACGGTCAAATCCCACCCAATGACGGCGGCATTGCAGTCGGTCAGGTACTGGGTGCTGCCTGGGTCTTACAACACAGAAAGGAAGGAGGCAAATTATGTGTCTAGCCGTTCCTGGACAAATTGTGAGTATTGTCGAACCGCCACCTGATGAAGAAAACAGTTATCTGTTTCGCACTGGAAAGGTGAGCTTCGGCGGCATTTTGAAAGAAGTGAACCTAGCCTACGTCCCCGAAGCCACCGTCGGCAATTACGTGATTGTCCACGTCGGCTTTGCCCTCAGCATCCTAGACGAGGATGAAGCGCAAGCCACCTTACAAGACCTGAACCAACTGGGAGTGACCTCATGAAAGCACTAACCTTTGAAACCTTAGATGGCAATGAGGCCGCAGCCGGGATCGCCTATCGCCTCAATGAAGTCATCGCCATTTACCCCATTACGCCTTCTTCCACCATGGCGGAATGGGCCGATACCTGGGCCACGGCTAAACAGCCCAACCTGTGGGGCGCTATCCCCAGCGTCGTCCAACTCCAGAGCGAGGGCGGTGTGGCTGGAGCCATTCACGGTTCGCTCCAAGCCGGATCCCTGTCTACCACCTTTACGGCCTCCCAAGGGCTATTGCTGATGATTCCCAACCTCTACAAAATTGCCGGGGAATTGACGCCCATTGCCATCCACGTCGCCGCGCGATCGCTTGCCGCCCAAGGGCTTTCCATTTTTGGCGACCACAGCGATGTGATGTCCGCTCGCGCTACGGGCTGCGCGTTGCTCTGTTCCGGTTCGGTCCAAGAAGCCCAGGACTTTGCGGCGATCGCCACCCGCGCCACCTTCGATACGCGGATTCCGTTTCTGCACTTCTTCGACGGCTTCCGCACCTCCCACGAAGTCCAAAAAATCGAATTGCTGGCAGACGATGACCTGCGTACCTTCATTCCTAACGCCCCAATTCTGGCCCATCGTCACCGCGCCCTCACCCCCGACCGCCCCGTCATTCGCGGTACGGCCCAAAACCCAGATGTCTACTTCCAAGCGCGGGAAACCGTCAATTCCTTCTACGAAGCCTGTCCGGGACTGGTGCAAGCCGCCATGAACGATTTTGCCCAGTTGACGGGTCGCGCCTATCGCCTCTTTGAATACCACGGTCATCCCCAAGCGGAGCGCGTCGTGGTGCTGATGGGCTCGGGCTGCGAGACCGTACAGGAAACCGTGGATTACTTGATGGCGCAAGGCGAAAGAGTGGGCGTGCTCAAAGTGCGCCTCTATCGCCCCTGGAGTCTGGATGCTTTTCTAGCGGCTGTACCGGAATCCGTCCGGGCGATCGCCGTCTTAGATCGCACCAAGGAACCGGGCAGCTTGGGCGAACCCCTTTACCAAGATGTCGTGAATAGCCTTGCCGAAGCAGAGCGTAGTTCGATTCGCGTTGTAGGCGGACGCTACGGTCTGTCTTCCAAGGAGTTTACGCCCGCCATGGTTAAGGCTGTATTCGATAACCTGACGGCAGCTAAACCTAAAAATCATTTCACCGTCGGCATTGTAGATGATGTCACCCATACGTCCTTAGAAGTTGACCCCAGCTTCCAAATCGAACCGGACTCCGTCGTGCGGGCCATCTTCTACGGGTTGGGTTCCGACGGCACCGTAGGGGCTAACAAAAATTCCATCAAAATCATCGGCGAAGAAACGGATAACTACGCCCAAGGCTATTTCGTGTACGACTCCAAAAAATCCGGCTCCGTGACCGTCTCTCACCTGCGGTTTGGCCCCGACCCCATTCGCGCGCCCTACTTGGTCGAAAGTGCGAATTTTGTTGCCTGTCACCAGTGGGAATTTGTCGAAAAGTTTGAGGTCTTAAAAGAAGCCAAACCGGAAGCCACAGTCCTCTTCAATAGTCCCTACAGCGCCGAGGAAACCTGGCAGCAACTCCCCGCCCAACTTCAGGAGATTATCCTCGCCAAACGCCTCAAGGTCTATGCCATCAATGCCACCCAGGTGGCCCGCGACGCCGGCATGGGAGGGCGCATCAATACCGTCATGCAGGTGTGCTTCTTTGCCTTGGCGGGCGTCTTGCCGCGAGACGAGGCGATCGCCCAAATTAAAAAAGCCATCCGCAAAACCTACGGCAAAAAGGGTGAGGCTGTCGTGCAAATGAACCTTACTGCGGTAGACCAAACCCTCGATAACCTCCACGAAGTGCCCGTAGGCGTACCCGTCGCCGTGGGAGCCATCGCAGCGGGAGCCTCGCACCACAGCCCCGTTCCCGACCGAGCGCCCGCCTTCGTGCGCGATGTGTTAGGCCCCATGATGGCCCGCCACGGCGACGACCTGCCCGTCAGCGCCCTCCCCGTCGATGGCACCTATCCCACGGGCACCACCCAATGGGAAAAACGCAACATCGCCACCGAAATTCCCGTTTGGGACCCAGATGTCTGCGTCCAATGCGGCAAGTGCGTCATGGTCTGCCCCCACAGTGTCATCCGCGCCAAAGTTTACGAACCGGAGCAATTGACCGATGCACCTGCTACCTTCAAAAGCACCCAGGCCCGCGATCACGACTGGCACGACCTCAAGTTCACCATTCAAGTCGCCGCCGAAGATTGCACCGGATGCGTCCTTTGCGTGGACGTATGCCCCGCCAAAAACAAACTCGAACCGCGCCTCAAGGCCATCAACATGGCTCCGCAACTGCCCCTGAGAGAGCAGGAACGGGAGAATTGGGACTTTTTCTTGCAACTCCCCAATCCCGATCGCACCCAACTCAAGCTCAACAAAATCGGGCAGCAGCAATTGCAAGAACCCCTCTTTGAGTTTTCAGGAGCCTGTGCTGGATGCGGCGAAACGCCCTACATCAAACTGGCAACCCAACTCTTTGGCGATCGCATGCTCATTGCCAATGCCACGGGGTGTTCTTCCATCTACGGCGGCAACCTCCCCACCACCCCCTGGACGTTCAACGCCGAGGGACGCGGCCCCGCTTGGTCGAACTCCCTGTTTGAAGACAATGCCGAATTTGGGTTGGGGTTCCGCATTGCGCTGGATCAGCATATCGAACAGGCGATCGCCCTACTTCAGAGTCTCACCCACGCCGAGAATTCCCCCATCCCCGCCGAATTGACGACGGCCCTAGCAAACGCTGAGCAAACCGACGAAGCCGATATTTTCGAGCAACGGGAGCGCATCGCTCAACTCAAGGGATATCTCGCTAACTGGCTGCACCAACCTAACCTGGCCTCCACCTTAATGGAGCAGATTGTCAGCCTGCAAACTCTCGCCGACTACCTCGCCAAGAAAAGCGTCTGGACAATCGGCGGCGATGGCTGGGCCTACGATATCGGCTACGGCGGCCTCGATCACGTTCTCTCCAGCGGTCGGAATGTGAATATTCTGGTGCTGGATACAGAGGTCTATTCCAACACGGGCGGTCAAATGTCTAAATCCACTCCCAAGGGGGCAGTTGCTAAATTTGCCTCAGGGGGCAAACCCGCTCCCAAGAAAGACCTAGGACTCATGGCCATGACCTACGGCAATGTCTACATTGCCAGCGTTGCAATGGGTGCGCGGGACGAACATACCCTCCGCGCCTTCCTAGAAGCCGAATCCTACAACGGCCCGTCGTTGATTATTGCCTACTCCCACTGCATCGCCCACGGTATCGACATGCAAAAAGGGATGCAGCAACAAAAACTCGCAGTTGATTCGGGGCGCTGGCTGCTCTACCGCTACGATCCGCGCCGCACCGAACAAGGCGAAAATCCGTTATTGTTGGATTCGCGATCGCCCAAACTCCCCGTCGAAACGGCGATGTACAGCGAAAACCGCTTCAAAATGCTCACCCGCAGCAACCCAGAAGAGGCCAAACAGCTCCTGAAAGAAGCGCAATCTGAAGTGAACACCCGTTGGCAAATGTATCAATATCTCGCTGCACGTCCTACTTCGCCTATGCCCTAGCACTGGGAAGATAGGAAGGCGATCCTATTCAGTTTTTCATTTATGGTTTTACTTTGAATGAAGGAATAACCTGAATAAGACCTGTATGAAAAGCTTGATCGTAAGTAATAATAGGAAGTTGTTCAAGTTCTGACTGAGCCATTAATATTCTATCAAAAGGATCCCGATGGGCAATGGGCAAAGATCCTGCTCTTAGAGCGTGAGAAGTTGTAATCCCAAGTTCAATAAATCTTGCTTGGTGCATTAATTGTACGTAGTTTTCAATAATAGGTTTAGCTTCTGGCAATTTACCAATACGATATTTGGTCGCAATCTCCCAAGCTGATGCACTGCTGATAAAAATATAATGATCGGAATCGCTAATGATATTCCGGCAGTCCGTATTAAGTTTGGGATCGTCAAAGATCCACCATAACAAAACATGAGTATCGAGGAGGTAATTCATTCCCATGCCTGAAGTTCCTCTTCAGGTAGGGGTTCAAAAAAAGCTTCGCCAAGTTTTCCGGGTATCAATCCAGGGGTGCGCGGAAGGGTAGTCTCTTTTCCTAATCCTAAGCGAAAATAATGAATGAGGTCGTGTAGCTCAGCTAGCTTGTCTTCAGGAATATCTTGCAACTCTTGAATAATTTTCTGAATCAGCATTTTCAAAACTCCAATGATTTGCGGTGAGGCCAAACGACATCTATATCAACCTATTGTATTGATTCATCGAGCCATCAGCCCTAATTTTAACAACGAATGGGAGGCGATCGCCCAAACTCCCGGTTGAAACGGCGATGTACAGCGAAAACCGCTTCAAAATGCTCACCCGCAGCAACCCAGAAGAGGCCAAACAGCTTCTGAAGGAGGCGCAAGCAGAGGTGAATACCCGTTGGCAGATGTATCAATATCTGGCTGCTCGACCGACAACCTCTAATCCTTAGATTAGACGTGCTAAGTCAGTTAACATCGAGATATAGCTCAAATCTGGACGTTGAAAAATGGTTGTCCAAATTCCCATCAAACGGATTGATGTGCCACCGGGACAGCATGTATTGCTGCATGGGATAAGCTGGCAAGAATTTGAAGCTATTCTTGAGGATTTAGGAGACCATCGGGGATCGCGGCTGGCCTATGACAAGGGAGTGTTAGAAATTACGATGCCGCTGCCAGAGCATGAATATGACAAGGAAATTGTCGGCGATCTCCTCAAAGCGTTATTGGAAGAATTAGACATTGAGTTTCTGCCCCTCGGTTCAACCCCATTTAAAGATCCAGACTTACAACAAGGTCTTGAACCCGATCAGTGCTTTTACATCCAGAATGAAGCCCGTGTGAGGGGTAAAAAACGATTAGATTTAGCCGTTGACCCGCCACCCGACTTAGCCCTCGAAATTGATGTGACTTCACGAACCCATCCCGATCTGTATCAAGCCCTGAAGGTGCCTGAGCTATGGCGTTTTGACAAAGGGACATTGCTAATGACTATTTTACGGAACGGAACGTATGTTGAGGTTGCTGAAAGTCCAATATTTCCAGGACTCCCTCTCATCGAAGCAATTCCTCAATATTTAGCGCAAAGTAAAACGGCAGGGAGAAATGCCACCTTAAAAGCATTTCGTCGTTGGATTCGAGGCGATTTGCAGCGTACCTAACCTCTTTCCTGTTGTATCCACCGCTTCATCTTCTAAAAGCGGAGAACATAAGACCCGCGCTCTATCCGCTAAGCCTTCGGCACGCTTCGCTACGGATGAGCGTCGGGATGCTTCGACAGGCTCAGCAACAACATGGAATCTCGCCGCTTGTTGATTCCCCTCGATGGGGATGAAACAAGCATTTGCTAGAGCGTCGAATTCCAGTAAATGCGCTACAATGGGATTCATATAGAGGAATACCCTCTTCAATACCGTGGGACACACGGGAATCGAAAGCGTCTGTGCAGTCGGTCTGCCGGGGGTTGAGGTAACTCAATCTAGGTCAGAGGCGAAATCCCGAAAGGGAATAACCAGAAAATCCAAGAAGTGATTCTTGGGAAGCCTGCGCTGTACCTGTAATCAGGTCAGCGTCGGGAAGATGTCACACGCCTGCAAACCCTTTAGCCGCAAGTCGAACTTCTTGCCAGGAAGGGGATCGATAGTCTGGATTGATCGCCTGATCGACATACCCCACAACGTCAGGCAATGCCTCGCTGCTGATGTCTTGGTTGAGAAATAGCCTCAGTTTTTGCGCCCAATCCGATGGATAGTCTCGGAGAATGGGATGTCGGACGACAATGGCTTGATACTCTGGTTTGTCAGCATCCACGATGATATCGAGGTTCAGCACTGCCAACGGACGCACAAAAATTCCAGTTGCGGCGATCGCAAAATCGGCGTCTAGACCGCGCTGTTTCAAGACCACAACCAACTGTCCCCCCTTGGCAATGGCATAGGGCATGGG
>JBAVRC010001173.1:0-1501 GCA_049694615.1 Thermosynechococcaceae cyanobacterium
GGACAGAAGTTCGGGAGCGGACAGCGGGTGGAAAAGGCACAATCGAGAAAGTCTCTGGAAACCTAGCATACGTTCGATACGATAAAAATTCATTAAATGCTCAGTGGCACCCGATTGAAACCTTGAAATACGCTCAAGAATCACGCGACTCTTATTATCATTGCGATGCAGACGGAAACCGTTTACCAGAAACGAATGAAGCAACCACACCGACTCCAGCGCATCTCGGTTCTTATTATGATTGCGATGAGCATGGCAACCGTTTGCCAGAACCGTTTCGACTATCGATTTGACAATATTTTGGAGTAACTGAAAATGACTTTGACAACAGAATCTCAATACAAACCCGTAGACGAAAATTTGCTAAGGAGATATTGCGAAATCTTCGAGATTCCAGACTGGAAAGCCTTGCCAAAAGAGAAATTAGGGGAAGTGGTGTTTGTAGAGATGCCAGCCTTTTGGAAAGAACGTTCTGAATGGCTGTGCTCAGAAGACCCATCAGAATTGCTTAAGAACACACCTGTTTTAAGCGCTCATACATTCCCAGGAACACCCGCATATCAACGGTTGCGTGAACATTAGGCAGCAAAGATTTTGTCAAGAATTTTTGATTGCAACCCAATTTGAACCCCTGGAGAAACCCCAACATGCCTCATGGATCTATGCCTTTTGAGCGCTCCATCAAACGGGTCAAATCGACTCAGTACCGGATGGAGATAAACCCACAACAATACAAAGCCTTCATGGAGGGCATCACCAACGGATTAAGCGTTGAGACTGCTTCATGGAATGCTGGGATAAAACCCAAAACCGTTAGAAGTTGGCTCGAAAAGGGTGAGATTTTAGCAGGTGTAGATCTGCCACCTCATAGCCAAGCATGGCAATATCAACGCTTTTCAGAAGATCATGAAAAGGCAAGGGCTAAGTTTGAAGCTTTACACGCTGGAAATATCAATTCTAAGGCTGTAGCAGAGACCCCAGGTCAATGGACAGCATCGGCATGGATGTTGGAAAGACGGCGTTCTAAGGACTATGGGCAACATTACCAAGTTGACCAAATGACCGACAAAAAAATGATTGAGCTGGTCAAGTTCATCTTTGACCAATCGCCCACTGAGTTGTTTAGGGAACAATTCGCGGCTATTGTTCAAATGATTCCCAGACTCCGGTTATCGGAGACAGAAACCGATGTTGGGCAGTTTTGAGCGATGTTGTTGGCACAGTCCGCGATTTGAAATCGGAATCCTGTTGACGGTTCATGAGCGTCAGTCAGTTTGTCAACGGGTTTCTTGAGTATTTGAATTGGCTGAGGTTTGATCTCACATTCGGCAGGTTGTCCTCAGTCGAGAATATTTTTCAGAATCAGGCTGAAACCCTTGTTTTACAAAGAATTTGTCTCTTTAAAATCAATTTTTTATTCATAGAATGAGACAAATTTCTGTCGTCTTCGATACCCAATTAATTGACAACAGAGTCAATCAGGGTTAGTTGAGGCCATATC
>JBAVRC010001174.1:0-2947 GCA_049694615.1 Thermosynechococcaceae cyanobacterium
GAGTTGGTGCATTGTCATCTGGCCAAACAACCGATCTCGCCCCAGGATATGAACCCTGCCATTCCTGCGGTTCTGTCGGAGCTGGTGATGAAACTACTTGCCAAAAATGCGGAGGATCGGTATCAAAGTGCAGAGGGTATTCAGGCTGACTTGCAGCATTGTTTGGAACAACTCCAAACAACGGGACAAATCGATCGCTTTCCCTTGGCACAACAGGATTACTCAGAGCGATTCCAACTCCCGCAAAAGTTGTATGGCCGGGAACCAGAGATTGAACAGTTATCGACTGCCGTTGAGCGCATCTCCCAATCCTCATCCAGCGAGTTAATCCTGATCTCTGGGGCAGCGGGCGGGGGCAAGTCTGCCCTGGTGCAAGAACTCTCCCAGACCACTGCCCAGCAAAGGGGATATTTTATTTCGGGAAAATTTGAACCGCTGGTGCAGAACACGCCTTATGCAGCGATCGTTCAGGCATTTCAAGCGCTTCTCCGCCAATTGCTCGCAGAAAACGAATCGCAGATTGAAACTTGGCGACAATTGCTGGGCGATGCCTTGGGCAGCAACGGGCAAGTCATTCTGGATGTGATTCCGGAAGCGGAATGGATTTTGGGACAACAACCCTCTATCCCAAAGCTTCCGCCTGCGGAATCTAGCAACCGCTTTCATTGGGTGTTTGAAAACTTCCTCCGAGTTTTTGCACAGCCGGAACACCCCCTGGTTATTTTTCTGGACGATTTGCAATGGGCCGATCCGGCGTCTCTCCGCCTCCTCCAAGTCTCGATCGGTGCCCCCAACCTTCCGCTGCTCTGGATCGGCGCATATCGCGATAGCGCAAGTGCTGACTTGTCAGTTCGCGAAGTTGAGGCCGGACATCCGCTCTTGACGACATTGGATGCTATCCGACAGCAAGGAATTCCGATTACCTCGATCGCGCTGGCTCCTTTGACCACTGACGATATTGCACTGTGGGTCGCAGAGATGTTGAACTGCGATCGCGCGACAGTCCTACCCCTAGCGACCTTAATCCATCAAAAGACACAAGGCAACCCACTGTTTATCGGCGAGTTTTTGAAGTCGTTGGATCAAACCCATCTGATCCAGTTTGACCATCAGCACAAGACTTGGCAGTGGGATATTACGCAAATTCAAGCCACCCAACTCACCGAGAGTTTTATTGAATTCATCGAAACTAAAATCCGCAACCTATCCGCTTCCGCCCAGCAGACCCTTGCGATCGCTGCCTGTATGGGAAATCCCTTCAATGCCAGAACCCTCGCCCGTCTCCGCCAGCAGTCTCCAGAAGAGGCGATCGCCAATCTTTGGGAAGCGGAGCAGGCAGATCTGATTGAACCGATGGGTGTACTCTACCCCTCCCCCAACGGCGATCGATCCGCACTGGAGCCGAAATGGATGGGCCGCTTCCGTCATGACCGCATCCGGCAAGTCGCCTCAGCCTTAATCGCAGAACCGGATCTCCAACACATCCACTTCCAAATTGGGCAACAACTGCTTGAAGATGCATCGCCAGAAACCTTAGAAGAACAAGTCTTCGAGATTGCGAATCATTTGAATTTAGGCGTAGCAGAGATCGCCCATCAAGCCCAGAAAGATGAGCTAGCCCGCCTCAATCTGATGGCCGGGAGCAAGGCCAAAGCAGCCGTCGCTTACCCCTCCGCTTTTGGGTATCTGAGCACCGGACTGAAGCTGTTAACAAAAGATTGCTGGCGTCGAGACTACGACTTAGCTCTAGATCTCCATAGCGCCACGGCAGAAGCCGCTTATTTAAGCGGTCGCTTTGAGGAGATGAACCGTCTCATTGCAATTGTGCTGCACCAAGCGAAAACCCCATTGGATCGGGTGCAAGTCTATCAAATCCAAATTCAAGCCTGGATTGCTCAAAACAACGCCACCGAGGCGATCGCCATTGCCCTCCAAGCCCTAGCAGAACTGGGGGTCGAAATTCCAGCCCAGCCCACCGCCCAGGATCTCCAGATGGGGGCGCTTCAAACCGAACGGGCCTTAGCGGATAAAACCGCTCTAGATCTGCTGCATCTGCCGCCCATGCATGATCCCCAGAAACTGGCCGCAATGAGTCTCATTTCCAGCGTCTGCACCCCAACCTATTTCACCCAATGCCCCCTGTGGCAAATGATGGTGTATCAGAAAGTCCAGCTTTCGTTGAACTATGGCAATGCGCCCGGTTCCGCCTTTGGTTTTGCGGATTACGGGATGGTGTTGTGCGGCGTCGCAGGCGACTTTGCGAGAGGGTACCAATTTAGCCAACTGGCGTCGGAACTTCTGCCGCAATTACAGGCCAAGGAATTTGTCCCTAAAACCCTATTGCTGATCAATATCTACCTCCGCCATTGGCGCGAACCCCTCCGCGCCTCCCTTACGTCTCTGGAGGAAGCCTACCGCACCGGATTAGAAACTGGAGATTTAGAATACGCTACCTTTGCGATCGCCTTCCATGACTATCATTCCTACCTGGCGGGACGCGAACTCGACCAGATCGAGGTAGAAATGGCGGAGCATGGTATGGCGATCGCCCAGTTCAAGCAAGTCGTTCCCCTCTATGTCAATCAAATCTGTCGTCAAGCGGTTCTGAACTTAATGGGACGCTCGGCAGATCCCTGTCGGCTCGTGGGCGAGAGCTATGACGAAGCCGAACGGTTGCCCCAACACCAAGCCGATGGCGATCGATACGCCCTCTTTCAGGTTTGCCTCAATAAATTGATCTTGAGCTACCTGTTTCAGGACTACGCCCAAGCAGCAGAACAAGCCCGTCTGGGCGAACAGCTCCTGGCCGCAGGGGCGACGGGGCTATTGGTGGTTCCCATCTTTTATTTTTACAGTGCCCTGGCGCAACTGACCCAGTTCCCCCAGGCTACCCAGACCGAACAGCAACAGATTCTGAAGGCCGTTGAGCAGATCCAAACCCAAATGC
>JBAVRC010001175.1:0-7365 GCA_049694615.1 Thermosynechococcaceae cyanobacterium
GGGATCGCTATGGCAGCGACGATCGCAACGCTTCCGGCCAATGCGCAGCCAGTGCTTAAGGTGGTTTATCCGCCCCCCAACCATGAAACCACTGCCGATCGCATTTTTCTGATTGGTACCGCTCCGCCTGATGCCCCGGTTACCCTCAATGGCGAGACCCTTCGCGATCGCAGTCCGTCGGGCCATTTTTCGCCCACCGTGCCGCTCCAGATGGGGACCAACACCTTCACTCTGAACTATCGCGACCAAACCCTTGCTTTGACTGTGATTCGCAAATCGACCACTCCACAAGCTCCCGTTGGACTGGCCTTTGCCGAAGGGTCCCTGACCCCAGCGGTTGATATTGCCCGCCAATTCAACGACCCCATCTGCTTTAGCGCGATCGCCCCGCCCCGTGCTCAGGTTGCCGTGACCCTCGGCGATCAAACCATTCCGTTAGCCCTGCAATCCCAAGCGGTGGATTTACCCCCTAACTCTGCCGTCCTGACCCAATCCAATATGCCTGCGGCGACGGTGCCCATTGGTCTGTATCAGGGTTGCACCGTTGCCGATGCATTCGGCGACCTAGGAAGACCGACGTTTACAGCGAAACAAGGTACCAAGGTCATTTCTCAAGCGGGGCCGGGACAGGTGACGATTCTGCCGCCGCAGGTCACCCTGGTGACGGAGGTGACGAGTGAGCAAGGGGTGGCACGCACGGGGCCCAGTACGGACTACTCGCGTCTAACACCGTTGCCGAAGGGAACACGCGCGCAGGTCACTGGACGGGAGGGAGAATGGTTCCGTCTTGACTATGGCGGCTGGATTAAAAAAAGCGAGACGCGTCCGATTCCCCAAGCTTCGTTGCCCAAGTCTTTGATTCGCAGTGTGAAAGTTCAAACCCTGAGCGATCGCACGAAGGTGATTTTTCCGCTGCAGGTCCCGGTACCCATTGCCGTGCAACAGGGCGATCGCTCAGTGACATTGACTTTGTATAACACCACGGCCCAAACCGATACCATTGCCCAAACCCCTGGTCCGGTCCTGTCTCGACTGGATTGGCAGCAGATTGCACCGGGGCAGGTCCAGTATCGCCTTCAGCTTAAACCCCCACAACAATGGGGCTATAGCCTGCATTACGAAGGGACCAGTTTGGTGCTGAGCTTGCGCCATCCCCCGGTTTTATCATCGACAGCTAAACCGTTGCAAGGAACGACGATTTTGCTGGATCCAGGGCATGGCAGTGCGAACGATTTGGGTTCGGTGGGGCCGACGGGTTATCCCGAAAAAGATGTGGCCTTGACGGTGAGCAAACTGTTGCAGCAGGAATTGGTGAATCGCGGTGCTCAGGTGGTAATGACCCGCACAGGGGACGAGGATTTGTTGCCCCAGGATCGGGTGAAGACGATAGAGGCGATCGTCCCCACTTTGGCGTTGAGTTTGCATTACAATGCGCTGCCGGACAATGGAGATGCCTGGAATACGAAGGGAGTGAGTACCTATTGGTATCATCCCCAAGCCCAAGGGTTAGCCACCTTTTTGCACGACTATCTGGTGCAAAAATTGGGACGATCATCCTATGGCGTGTACTGGAATAATCTGGCACTGACACGTCCGGCGATCGCACCTGCGGTGTTGATTGAGCTTGGATTTATGATTAATCCCAATGAATTTGAATGGATTATAGATGCTCAAGCACAGCAACAGCTTGCTAAGATTTTAGCAGAAGGATTGACGATCTGGATGCAAAAAAATGTGGATCCTTAGGGAGAACTTTGAGTTCAATCAGACTTAGATTTTTCAGGAGTAAGTCAATGTGGTTAATTTGGAAGCAAGTGGGCGTATTTGAACATTATTTAACACCGGCAGGTCATTTTCAGCCCAGTCTTGAGAAGGCATGGAAGCTGAGCTCGCAAACGATGGCCGAAGTAATGGTCAAAAAATATGGTGGTCATTTAAGAGAGTTGAGTAATGATAGTGGCAATTCCGAGCAAGAGATTTAATGCTCTTATTGGAGTGGATGAGAATCTACGCCACAAAACCAGGTTCCTTTGCGGATATAGGGCAATACAATCCGTTTCTGTGGCTTGTTACTTTCACAGAGAATCACTGTAAATTGTTCGCCGTTCTGTAATCCACCGCCAGCATAGCTCTGAAGCTTGGGCGATTTAGGGATAGCTTTTGCAATAAATTGTTTTGTACTTGATTGAACAATAGCATAAACATAATCTGTATAGTCTAATCTGGCATCTAATAATTTAATTTTAGGGGCAAAGATATTATTTTCAAGGCGGTAGGCTTGTTGCGATCGCAAAATTACTCCCATTGATGCTGCTCCACTCGAAAGGGCAGTAGATTGCCTAAAAGAAGCTCCAGTTACAAGTGTTATAGTCAAAATCAAGCCACTCAAAACGTAGCGACTCCATGTATTCATTATCGAAATACCTTATGTTTTAAGACCGTTCCAATCTTATCTTAAATCTTTAATGAATTTCAAGCCTGTTTTTATCGATGATTATTCTCTTATGGATGCAAATATAGTCTCACAACTGCGCACCCCTAGAGATGTAACGCGTTGTTGTATATCCAGTGATGCAGGATTGTTCAGGCTGATGTAAAGGGGGCGATCGCAGTGCAATACTCAGATAAGAAGAGATAGACATTAAAATTACTCGTAAATTCCATGATTTTGGGGAAACTTGAGTTCAGAAGATTTAAAATAGAAGATATGGTATTAATGACGACACGGAAAGCCACTTAGAATGACGATGAAAATTTCGTCAATTATTCGTTATATTTTCCTCTGCCCAAGGCAATAAAAGAAGGATTATTAGAGCCAATCAATGTAAATGCGATCAAATTGTATCACTATCTGAAAAAATGCTTAACTTATCGGTCTAAATCAACAATCAGGAGTATAATGCGGATCGAATCAGCCTAGTTACTCTGAGAACAGGATTATCAGGACTGTCGTCAGCCCAAATCGCCTGAATGTGAGTTTATATGGAACTTATCCGTATAAATGGAGCTATGTTATGCGGATGATCAACAGCCTAAACCACCCTTTTGGCTGATTATCAAGACTAGAGTCCTTAATAATCCCCTATGAGATGTATTAGGCTAATGAATTCCGTACAATTACTAGTTAGCCCGCTGAGTTGCGAGTAGGGCAGTAGAATAAGATTTTCGGTGAGGAAACAGGGTACGTCTCTGGGTGATCTCCCTTTGCCACGTCAGTCTGCAAAGGTACATTCGTCCAATTCCGTGTCTACGTGGGCTTTCCCGCCTTAAGTTAATACCCTACGCACTAGTTGTTGGCACTATTGCATTCGCTTACCCTGTGATGTTCACCTGTATGGTCCAAGAAGATTTTTACAATTGGTTTTGGTTTTCTCGCATTCGAGTTTTGGTGTGTGATCTTTGATTTCTCCATGTTCCTCAGAGAGCTGTCAGGCAGTCAGAGGAACGCCTCTAGACCATTGAGAATCAAGTCTAGTCCAAACTAAAATCGTGCAAACCGTCGTACCTCCTCTCTATCAATTCGTGGGTCAGATCATTCATGTAAGGATACTGCTCTGCTGGAATCAATGGCAGTCCTTCTTTTGCGGCTTCAGAATAGTTTTCTGCCTCAACGGGAAAGTTCAACTCCTGAAGCGTGAATCCATAGATATGACTGTCCATCGCATTCCAGATATGATCCGCCATTTCCAACGAAAATCCTGCTTCGTGTAAGCAGCCCAACGTTGCATCTACATACCGCAACATTGCTGGACCGACATTGATCCTTGACACAATCGGCATCGTTGCCCAAGGATGACGGAGTAGAACCTCGTGGGCTGAAATTGCCCGCCGTCGCATCGCTGTTTTCCAATCAAGCTTAAAATCCGGTACTTCAATTTCGCCAACTACGATGTCCACAATGCCATCAATCAAGTCATCTTTATTCTTGACATGGTTGTAGAGCGACATTGCTTTAACGCCTAGTTCCTGAGCCAGATTTCGCATCGACAATGCTTCCAGTCCCTCTGCATCAGCTAAGCAGAGCGCAGCAAGGAGCACCCGTTATCGGCTTAACGGTACTGGAAGGATGGTGCCTGGATTCTTCTTCTTAGGCATTAGGTTATTTTACAGCGTGTTTCAGGTGTGCGAATCGACACTACGAATCAGTCCCACTGGATCGCCCCCTTGACAAACTTACACCGTAAGTTAGACTTACACCGTAAGCCTACAAAGATAGAGGACGAATAAGAGTGAAAAATATGAATGCGCGAAAAACACCACAAAACGTATTGGAAGACACAGGAAACCGAGTGTCCACGACGCGAACCGTCGGCGTCGTCGCGGTCGCCTACGCTGCATCAATGATTGTTCAGAACGCGGTGTTTGCGGTCACTGGCGCGCCTGGCTACAGCGATCCTCTTGGTGTGCTCCTCACCTACCACGCCGAGAACCAGGGTGCCTTGGCCGTCACTTCGGGTCTGGAGGCCATGAACATGATACTGCTCCTGTTGTTCGTCACGGCACTGCACGGGCTCGTGCAGCGCCGTGGCGGCGCAGGGGCGGACTGGTCGCGACTCACTGTAGCAGCCGGAGCGACGCTTTCGGCGTTATTCGCCCTCACCATTGCCACGCACATCGCGGTCG
The DNA here is from genome assembly GCA_049694615.1 of Thermosynechococcaceae cyanobacterium. Classification (GTDB taxonomy): domain Bacteria; phylum Cyanobacteriota; class Cyanobacteriia; order Thermosynechococcales; family Thermosynechococcaceae; genus JAAURS01. The sequence goes on from JBAVRC010001175.1 coordinate 4,624, forward strand.
TGCTCGCCGCGAATGGCCTGTCCGAGCCAACCCCCGCCTTCGAGCTGATGTGGCAGCTCCATGCCGCAGCCTTCGCGCTCGCGCTGCCCGCGCTCGGGGTGACCTTCATCGGCACGGCTTTGGCCACTCACGCCAGCGGTTTGACTCGGCCGTGGCAGCGGCTGTTAGGCGTGGCGGGCGGCAGCTTGCCCATCTTGGCCGGAGTCGGAAATCTCGCCATCGCGGATGGGTCGCCACTGGTGTTCGTCGGGGTTCTAGGCCTAGCGATGTGGCTCGTCTGGCTCGTTGTCACTGGCCTACGTCTCATTCGTGGATAGGGCTGACATCGCCCTATAGGTGAGCTTCACAGAGAAGGTATTGCAGAACTAGCAAGATTTCAGATCAGAATTAACAACGAGGCTTACCGTGGATAGCGACAACCTACAAAATACGCTCTATTGCCTGATGCAATCTAGCGCACACTCTAACCCTGCCTACAACACGCTATTGCACGATTACATCAAGTATCATGGTGTGTTCGTCATCGAGGGAGGTATTTTTGCACTCCTGCTCATCGTGCTAAGCATGTATTTTTGGCGACGGTTTGAGAGAACGCGAAAAGCTGAAGCTTGCAATTGGACATTTGAGAAAAAAGCATATTTTTGTTTTGGGCTGGTAAGCACGATCTTCGCCCTATTGATGCTTTTAATTGTGGCGGTAAATCTAGGCACCGTATTAAACCCTCAAGAGGGCTTTGCCCAAGTCATTCAGGATCTCGGCATACCGCAAGCGGGTACGCAAAAGGCAGCGCATTACCAAGCAATCAATACTTGGGTGCAGTCAGGCAATGCCCACATGCCGCCTGTGTTGCAAAACGAGGTGCGCGATCGCCTCTCGTGGCAGAGACCAAAGGCAATTGTCTGTAGCATCTTGCTTGTGGTATTCGCTATTTTCACCGCACGCTTATGGCGAAAACTGATAAATTCACGAGCAAGTGAGTCCATGCGGAGGCTAAAAGCAAAAGCACTCATTACAATGGGAGTGATAGCCGTTCCTGTTACCCTATTGCTAATGATAATGGCTCTGGCAAACACTCAATCGTCGTTCGCACCTATAACTTTGACGCTACTATTTAGTTAGCCAGAAAATGGATGTTTCTTGCGCCGCCGTCTAACAAGCCCGTTGCACGCCGACTGTATAGAGTCTCTTCGTTGAATCCAAGAAGTTACTAACGGCGGGTGAACGGAGTCGTGAGGGCGCAAATTTGTATATCGAGGTAGACGATGAATAAGAGAATTCTCATCATCGGTGGGTATGGTAATGTCGGCCGTATTATTGCATCTGAGTTAGCCAAACGATTTCCCAAGCAAGTCATCGTTGCCGGAAGGAATTATCAAAAAGCCAAAGATTTTTCGTTGGAATTGGGACAGCAGTCAATTCCAATGGCATTCGATGTTTCTCACATTTCTGCCAATGAGAAATTACTGGATGATGTGGGAATTGTCATGATGTGCTTGGACCTGGAGAGTATTGAATTGGTTCGGCTGTGTATTCAACGAGGAATTCACTATATTGATATTTCCGCAAGCTATTCTATTCTTTCTCAAATTGAGATCCTCAACAAGGAAGCTGAGTTAGCAAGGGCTACGGTTGTTCTAAGTGTGGGTCTGGCCCCCGGTTTGAGCAATCTTCTGGCCAAACACTGTCAATCAAAGGTGCCGGATATGACCCATGCTGATATTTACATTTTGCTGGGGATGGGAGACATTCACGGTGACGCTGCCCTTCAGTGGACTTTGGAGAATATGAACGGGGAGTTTACTATTCGCGATCATGGGGAAACCAAGCGGGTAAAAAGCTTTGAAGATGGTAAACAAACGGTCTTTCCGGGTAGGCTAGGAAAAAGAACCGCTTATCGGTTCAATTTTTCCGATCAGCACGTGCTTCCACACACTCTGGGGCTCAAGAGTGTCTCCACGTGGCTCTGTTTTGACTCTGTCTGGATGACCTCTTTATTTGCTGTCATGAAAAAAACAGGTGTAAACCGTCTGCTGACTCTGAAAGGTGTTGAAGGATTATTGATCAGCCTACTTAAGCGGCTACATTTTGGTTCTGCCGAATTTGTCGTAAAGGTAGACGGGAGTAACTTACCCGAAAGAGGAGTCTTATATGAATGTTCATTGTGGGGAGAAGTTGAAGGACGAGTAACCGGATTGGTGGCTGCCAAGGTTGCTGAGAAACTGGTTCTATCTTCATATCCGGCAGGTGTGTTCCATATTGAGCAATTATTTACTCTCCATGAATTCTTGGAAAATCTAGATCAGTGTGGTCTGAAGTTTGAAGAGAAGGAATATATCATGGCATAGTGGGAAGCTTTCAAGCAACCAACGCCATAACTCTGTAGCTCGTCTCCCTATAATCCGCACACCGACCGTATAGAATTGGTTGTTTGAGTCCGAAGTTACTAGCGGCGGGTGAAGCGGGTCGTTATACACTTTCAATTCTCAGTGAGCGCAAGTACTTTGAGGCGATCAACTAAGAGTCCAAGCAACTAGCACGGAAATCATGGAGTGAGTTACCTAGCATGGAAGGATTAGAGGTTGTAGAAATAAAGGCATTTGTACCTGCCCAAAATTACGAGGTATCCAAAGCCTTTTACCATGATTTAGGGTTCATCATGGCATCTGATGAAGATGGAATAGCCTATTTCCACTGCGGCGATCAAAGTTTTCTGCTGCAAGACTTTTATGAAAAAGATCATGC
>JBAVRC010001176.1:0-6270 GCA_049694615.1 Thermosynechococcaceae cyanobacterium
CCGTATTGTACCCTGCCCGTTGGATCAGAGCTACGTCTCTAGAAGGGTACCTGTTACACAGGCTTCACTGAAATCGGCTCCCAACAAATGGCTCCCCTCTAACTCGGCACACAGCAAATTACTGCGGATCAACGTTGCACCAGCCAAGTTTGCACCCCGCAAATCGGCTTCTTCTAACTGGGCCTCTGTTAGCTCCGCACCTTGCAAATTAGCTGTGCGGAGATCGGCACCGCGCAAATTAGCATGGCTGAAATTGGCACCGCGCAAGTCGGCCTGGCGCAGATCTGACCCTTGCAAATTGAGACGGGTCAAGTTGGCACCATTCAAGGACGCGCCTGTTAAATTGGCTTGACACAGATTGGCTCCCATGAGATTTGCCCCCCGTAAATTCGCCCCCCGCAAGTCGGCTTGGGCTAGGTTCGCTTGCATCAGGTTTGCCCCTCCCAAGCTGGCCCGCAGATCGGCCCCCACCAGTTGCGCACCCATCAGATTTGCGCCGTCTAGATTGGCCCGTTCCAAGGTTGCACCGCCCAAATGGGTGCCGATTAATTGAGCCCCAGACAAATTAACCCCAGCTAACTGCGCGCCAACCAGTGTTTCATCTTCCAAATTTGTGCCAGCAAGGTGCTTTATTTTGCCCTGGCGAATCGCCTCAATTTCCATGTTCTAACTCCGTCGGGGTCTGTAGGGGTTGGGACTCTGTCCCAGCGTCAGTCGATAATCGCCCCAACGGAGCGTTGCTAGCGGAGGGGGTGTCTAAAAGCCACTGACTGTTAGAAAACTTGGTTGCCTGAATCGGTAAGCACAACCCCTGACACATCCCCGAAACCAACAGCGTCAACAACTCGATCAACTTCGGATCCCAGCGATCGCCCGACCCTTGCTGGCATTGGGTTAATGCTTCCTGCAGGCGGGTCGCCCATGCAGCCCAATGTTCCATGTCGGCGGGAGGGGTTAAGGACCCGGCAAGGTGTTGAAAAGAGATGGCAAGTCCTAAAATTCTGGACTCTAGGGGGATATCGTCAGCGACCAGACCAGCCGGGGACCCTTGCCCATTCCACCATTCGGTTTGGTGGGTCATAATCTGTGCCATTGCTCGGAGACGAGGCATGGTCCTTAAGGCTTGTGCGCCGGGTTCTAATGCACAGGTCAAGGGGCAAGCTGGATAGGTGCTGACCTGTGGCTTGGACGGGGACAATAGACTATCGGATTGCTGCAGAGGACCCAGGCGATGTAGCATCCCAGCGAGCCGGAGTCGTTTTAATTGCCATCCGGGTAAATCCAGCAATTGACCCATCATTTCGGCTAACGCTGCAACCTCCACTGGACCAGATGCGTTCTCTGGCGACATTAAATCGATGATCTGCGCCATGCGTAAAAAGGCTTGGACCTCATTGGAGAGCAAATTGTTGTCCAAGTAGACATCCGAGGCGCTAACCCCCAACCCATGCTGACTGCGTTGCAGATACGTCACCACCTTCGATACCACCGTGGCTAGGGGTTGGACGGCTGTAGTGGCCTGGTTAGCTTGCAGACCTTGCATCTGCTGGGTGAGGTCTGCGGCAAGGGAGGCATTGTAACGACCGATATGGGCGATCGCCAAATCCATGGCCTCCGCGACCAAATCCGTTTCAAAGGTCCAAAACCCGTAAAACTTGCGCTGTAGATCATCTTGAGGCGGACCGGACGGGCCATAATCCGTCGCCGATAACTCTTGACACAGCACCATCGCGGCATAAGTGGGTGCAAAAATGACTAAATGCCATTCATGGGCCACGGGATCGTCGGGCGGCAAAGGAACCAAGGTGACATTGGGCTTATGGCTAGTGGCATGTTCGGCAAACCCTGCATCGTCTGCCGCCATGATGACAATTTGACTCGATTTTTCGGCTAATGTGCCATAGCGCTCAGCCTCCTGCGCGTACCACTTACCCAACTGAAATGCCGCTACCACGAGAGGCGAGCTGTCGCATTCCAGAATGTAATCTTCTAAGGCATGGCACAGTGCCACTAAGGTATTTTTGTAATAAACCCCTAAGCTCAACGGTCGCCGTTGACTTTGTTGGGGACTGTGTGAGACTGACAGTTTTTGGAGAATGGAGCCGTCTAACATCACCTTAAGCCTTTGCTCTTAAACCTTTGCCAGCTCGCGCGTCTCTGTCGCAACCGGAGCAGTAAGTGCCGACTCTAGGGGAGCACAACCGAATCGGTGCTCCAGAATGCGCATTACTTCTCGGCCAAAGTCGCTAGGATTTTGTTGCCAAGCCTGGAGACAGACCGCGCCAAAGATGGATCCCATCGGTTCAGGATTCCAGAGTAATTTCTTAGCGGTCCAGGGCATTAAGCTCATGGGGTCATAGCCCGGTTTGAGAATTTGGTTCTTAAACGCATATTCCTCTAGGTGTGTGTGGGGCTGTAGCCCAATAAAGAAAATCGCGGGTTCTACCTTGTCGGCACCAAAGATGCGTTCTAGTTCGCGGTGGTAAGCAATGGTTTGTCGGATGGTTTCGGGACGTTCGTCAATGACATTAAACGAGTAGTTAACCGATACAACATCCTCAAACCCTGCGGCTCGCAGATCCCGACAATTGGCTAGCACCGTGCGTAGGTTGTACCCCATACGCATCTTGCGCACCAGTTCTTGCGATCCACTGGTGATGCCAATTTCAAAATAGTTCATACCGGTTTTGACCATCAACGCGCACAATTCCGGAGTCAGGTTGTCCGCCCGAATATAAGCAGCCCAATGGATGTCCGTCATGCCCGCATCCAGAATTTTTTGCAACAATTCAATGGCATCGGGGATATAGCGGCGGGCGGGAATGAATTGGGCATCGGTAAACCAAAAGTTACGAATCCCGCGTTGATATAACTGTTGCATCTCGGCCACAATCTCGTCCGCCGGATTCACCCGAACCTTTTTACCCTCAATCACGGTATAGACGCAGTAACAACAGTTGTGGGGACACCCCCGTTTGGTTTGCACCCCAACATAAAAGTCTTTTTGCAAGTAATATTCAAACTCCGGCCAGATGGTGCCGATATAGTCGTAGTTGCAAGCGGTCTTCTCGATTTCGACAGGCACCTCGTGGATCAAGCGATCGCGGGGCTTAGTTTCGCCCACCACATAGCATCGCTCATCCCGAAACTCGCGATCGCCGAGGAGCTTCTCCAAAAGCGCTTCTCCTTCTCCCACCGAAACAATGGTGCCCTGCGGCAAGCTGCGTCCCAATTGTTCATAAAAAACACTGACGGCCCCGCCGCCCACCACCAATTTTGCCTCTGGGGTATGCCGTCTGGCCCGTTTTAACCCGCGCCGAATTAAACCAACATTGCGGCGCAGTTCGGCGTAGTAAGCGGTAAAAACTCGAAGCCCACCCAAGGCCCCCCTGAGTTTGATCAACGGGTTGCGCGCATAGTAAATCTCGAAAGCATGTTGGAGGGGATTCCCACCCCGCCCCCCGACGGGAGCATAGATTTGGATGTCGCGCCAAGAGAACACCAGCACCGTCGGCTGAAAGACATCGATGCAGCGATCCAGCTCGGCAGCAAAGTCTAGGGGCGGTACTGTTCCCAAGTCGAAAATTCGCTGCTCAACGTCTGGAAAACATTTGTGCACATGATCCGCCAAATAGACGACCCCAATGGGGAAGATGGGGTTACAGGGCAAACGAACATATAAAACTCGGATAGTCATACCCGTTAGTGAGCCGCCTAAGTCACCACGGCGGGATAGAAAACATTTCTTAATATTCTCTCATTCTATACGAGGTTGCCCGAGAAGGGGGAACCTGCCGCGACCGAATGCTCTGGAGGCACCCACCGCGATCCTCAAGATTTAGAAAATTTTAGAAAGTCTTAAGAAAAGGGTCAAATCTGAGGACAGCAACCTGTGGGGGTTGTATTTCAGGACTTCTAAGCACTGGATACTGAAGTGGAGGCGATCGCGATCCCAGGCAAGGGATATTTCGTTGTAGACAAAGTAATCGGACGGTAGTCCCCTTTACAACAAGTGGGGATCGGGGGTGTTAGCCTTTTAATAAATTAAGCAATGTTACCATAAATTTTTACAAAATCATGGCTCAGCTCATCGACCCAATCCCCTCGGATCAATCAGAATTCATTTGCTGCTGCTACGTCAATGGAACAAGCAAGATTCAAGTTGCCAGAATTACTAATATTCCCAATTGGTATTTTGAGCGTGTCGTTTTTCCCGGACAGCGGTTGTTATTCGAAACCCTTCCAGAGGCGCAACTCGAAATCCATACGGGGATGATGGCCAGTTCTATCTTGTCGGATACGATCCCTTGTACCCGGCTGCAGATTGACGAAGACGATATTGTGAAAGACTCTTATTCTCCAGAGAAACAACAAGGGTTAGAAGCTCAAAACGAAGGTATTGTAACGCGCTCATCCATGGAAGCGTCTCGTTTAGATGTTTTTCCACCCGAACCTTTAAAAATTCATGCGGTGCAGGCTTTGTAAAAGCCCTCCCGCTTCCCTCATTTTGGTATTCAATTGCACAGGAATTATTTCTTGTTCTGTTCAGCTTCCCGGTCACCCCGATTGTGGCGATGAAGCAAGAGTCTTGATTCAATTAACCCGTAGAGGTCTGGGGTGTACCAACACCCCAGACTTTTTTATTGGCGTTGAATTGCGGCAAAAGACTCAATGCCCAGCGGGCTTGGAACCCAACCGCTAAGGGTCGCTCGTTGGGCCAAAAGGGCTTGGGAATGCACAATGGGCAGTCGCAAAACCTCCCGATTCAGAATTTGATCGGCTTGGGCATAAAGTTTTGCCCGTTGCTCGCGATCGCCCGCCGCACGAGCCGTTGCCAATAGTTTCCAAAGAGACTCGTCCTTCCAATTGCCAATGTCGCTGGTGCCACCGGGTCCAAAGTGGGGGTAATAGAAGGTATCGGGGTCGCCATAATCGCCGGTCCAGCCCAGCATAAAAGCTTGATATCCCGGCGGCTTATGGCGATCGCTCAAGTAAGCGGCCCAGTCCTTGGTTTTCAGATTGGCCCGGATACCCACCGCTGCCAGATCGGCGGCCATGGCTTCGGCGATCGCCTTGGGGGTGGGAAACGATTGCCGCGAGACGGGCATGTACCACAGGTCTAAAGTAAATCCTTGGGGATAGCCCGCAGCCGTCAGCAATTGTTTGGCCGTGCTTGGCGCATAGGCATAACCCTTAAGGGCTGTGAATTGCGACCAGGCCAAAATCGGCGGCGTGAAGTGATCGTCGGTTTGGGCTAAGCCGCCCCAGAAGGCTTTGGTCATGGCCGGACGGTTCAAGGCATGGGCGATCGCCTGTCGCACGCGCACATCGGCTAAGGGTTTGTAGCTGGGGTTAAGGCCCAAATAGCCGACATTGAAGGACGGACGAACGATGGCTTGCAGTTTAGGGTCCGCTTTAATTTCCGGCTGTTGATCCGGCACCATATCCACGGTGAAGTCCAATTGTCCCGCTCGGAGTTGGGCCAACCGCGCGGCGGGATCTTTAACGAAGCGAATCACCACTTGATCGGACTTGGGCAGACTGGGTTGCCAGTAAGAGGGATTTTTGGTCAACACAATGCGATCGCCCGTGCGCCATTCCTGAAAGCGAAAGGGTCCAGTCCCCACGGCCAGGGAACCGGGCGTCCCGTATTTTGGACCTGCTTTTTGAATAGCAGCTGGGCTGGCGATGCCGAAATAACCAGAGGCGATCGCATCGGGAAAAGCCGCAAAGGGTTGTTTCAAAACGAATTGAACCGTGGCTGCATCAGGGGTTTTGACCGCTTGCAGCAGGGAATTGGGATCGCCCTTGAACCCACCAAAGAGTTGGGACCAGATTTCGTAGACTTTTCCGGCGGAGCGATGCCCTTGGGGATGGGATGGATCCCACCAGCGCTGCACGTTAAAGACTACAGCTGCGGCGTTAAAGGCCGTGCCGTCTTGAAATTGAACGCCCTGACGCAGCTTAAAGGTCCAAACCGTGCCATCAGGCGAACTAGACCATTGGGTAGCCAAAGCGGGCTGGAGATCGGTGGTGCCCGGTTTAAAGTCCAGCAGGCGATCGTAAATTTGGGTTTGGACAATTAAAGAATTGCCATCGGTGACATTCCCCGGTTCCAGGTTCACCGGATCGCCCCCGGATCCATAGACCAAAACCTTCGCTTTTTGGTTTGAAGTTGAGGTACAGCTTGTTAAACCCAGACCACCCAAACAAACAACGCAGAGCAATTGCCCCAATAAACTCAAATCCCGTTTTGTCATGTCGAATGCT
>JBAVRC010001177.1:0-1651 GCA_049694615.1 Thermosynechococcaceae cyanobacterium
GACCATGTGGAAATTATTGAGCTGCACCACAATCAAAAAGCCGATGCCCCCAGCGGGACGGCAGTGCAAACGGCCCAAATGTTGGCGGAGTTAGGCAAAACGTTTAATCCGCCTGCGGTGGCCGAGAAGGAACACCTTGCCGGAGCACGGGGTAGCTTGGCGGAAGAGGGCATTCGCATCCATAGTGTGCGTCTGCCAGGACTCATTGCCCATCAGGAGGTGCTGTTTGGTGCGCCAGGGCAAGTTTATACTTTGCGCCACGATACGAGCGATCGCGCTTGTTATATGCCGGGGGTATTGTTGTCGATTCGCAAGGTGCTGCAACTGCACACTTTGATTTACGGTCTGGAAAAAATTCTGTAGCGGTAACCGATTGGAATGCAGTCCAAAGTGACTATACGCCGACGGGGGACTGACTGATCCATGACGAACGATGAATTAGTCGAATGGCAAGGCTCAGGTTCGGGTCTTGCAGGGATCTGAGCGAATCCTGGGTGATCCTGCACCAACGCGGCTGGGACAAGCTGCAGTTCACGCAGGGGATGGGGTAACTGCACTGTGCTTAAGATATCGATTAGGATGATAAGTACAATCTCTGACTAAGGATCGTGGATTTAATAATACCCAGCGATTGAAATCGCGGCTACAAGAACAAAACCCGCCTGCGCGGGTTGAAATCCACTCCTAGTCCGCGCAGGCGGACATCGTTCTTGTAGGCGCGGTTTCAACCGCTAGCAAAAATCTGGATGTTATTTAATCCACGATCCTAAGCGTTTTCAAACAAGAAATTCTGATGAAAGTTTTTATCAGCCACACCTCTACTGATACTAAATTAGCCAAGCGAGTTGCTGATACGCTCAGGGGTGCTGGTTTTCAGGTTTGGGATGACACGCAACTCTTGCCCGGAGAGAACTGGGCGGAGAGTCTTGGCAAGGCGCTGGATGAATCGGATGCAATGGTTGTTTTACTCACTCCCAACTCTGTTCATTCTTCTCACATTGCCCATGAAGTTGGCTATGCCTTAGGGAAGCAGGAATACAAGGGTCGATTGATTCCGGTTATTACTGCCCCTGCTGAACAGTTTGAGCCGGGAGCAATTCCTTGGGTGTTTAATCTTCAGCAATTTCAAATGATTCGTGTGCCAAATCTTGAGGAAGATGGGGAAGGTTTGAGCAAAATTACTCAGGCACTTCAAGCCGTTGCTTGACTGTATCCTAATTTTCCGTAATATGATTCCCAGCGAAATCTTCCTTTCTCACTCAAGTCAAGATCAAGAATTTGTATCCAAGCTGGCGGATGACTTACGTCGTCATGGCATCCCGGTTTGGTATAGTACAACGAACATTTTAGGCGCACAGCAATGGCATGATGAGATTGGCGGTGCCTTGAGACGATGTGACTGGTTTTTGGTGGTACTTTCTCCAAGGGCGGTTGAATCCATGTGGGTGAAGCGAGAGCTGATTTTTGCCCTGCAACAAAGGCGGTTTGAAAATAGGATTGTCCCAATTCTTCAAGAGTCTTGTGATTTTGAACGTCTTTCTTGGGTTCTACCTACTCTCAGTTCGCGTGAATTTTTTAAGAGTATTGTGAATTCCCAGATCCTGCCTTACAGATAGGTCTGTTGAGAGGGGATGGCAAGCGTCGAAAGTCT
>JBAVRC010001178.1:0-4701 GCA_049694615.1 Thermosynechococcaceae cyanobacterium
CCGCCAATAATGGCCGTGTTCATGCCCACCACTTGCCCAAACTGATTCAGGAGCGGCCCCCCGGAATTGCCGGGATTAATGGCTGCATCGGTTTGAATAAATCCAACCCGTTTATCCGGAACACCCACATCTCCACTGGTGCGTCCGGTGGCACTGATAATGCCAGCGGTGACGGTATTGTCCAACCCTAGCGGGTTACCAATGGCGATCGCCCATTCCCCGGGTCGCAATTGGTCGGAGTCGCCGATTTGAACGATGGGGAGATTATTGGCTTGAATTTTGACCACAGCCACATCCGTCAAACTATCCCGACCCAGCACCTTCCCTTGAAGTGTGCGGCCATCCTTTAACAGAACCGTGACCGTATCGGCTCCATCCACCACATGGGAGTTGGTCAGAATGACGCCATCATTACTAATAATGAACCCCGATCCCGTTCCCCGCTCAACGCGAGTCTGGCTTTCCGGAAGTTCCGCCCCAAAAAATTGTCGAAAAAACGGATCGTTGAAGACCGCAGGCAAGCGTGTTTTGACTGTGCGCGAGGCATCAATCCGCACCACTGCTGGCCCAACTTTATCGACGGCTCTAGCAATAAAGTTTGTATCGCCCTGGCTTGATAACGGTGCAGTCAGTTGAGCGATGCTGGGTTGTGGTGCAAAGGGCTTACTGGGAAACAGTTGTGTGCCAGCTAAGGTAGCAAGGGAGCCGACCAAGAGCACTGACAGATAGCTGACCGACTTTCGGATAGATGCTTTGGAGGACATAGCAGTTGATGACCAGGATGGATATTGGTATTAAAAACAACGCACAGCAAAGGGAATGGCGATCGCCAAAAGGACACGTTCAAGGTTGAAGCACTATTGCTATTCTAAAAGCTTCAAAGCCAGGAACACACTGAACACTCATGACGGGGCGGTCTTTTTAAATGTTTCCGTAATGTCCTGGACTCAAGCGGATGACCCGTAGGGCGATCGCCGCTGGGCAAGATTTGGTAGGATGCCCCCATTGACCTGATTGACGAGGGCGCGGTTTGAACACTCGGTTATCTCAAGGGCGATGGCTGAATTTAGGGGCGATCGCCGTCTTAGCCCTTTCCATCCTCTATGTCTTTTTCTGGCCCGGTCCAGAAGGGTTATCCCTGACCAAGTTGGGCTTACCGCAGCGCACCATTACCCTGGAAGCAGTCATTTCGGGAATAAACAGTGCAGATATTGCCGCAACGTTGCGACCGGGCGAGTCAGTCCAAGCGTCGATCAATAATGCGCCAGAGTTACCCTTGATGGTGCAATCGATTGAATCATTGCCCAGTACCGTCGTGGCCACCCAGCCCCAGGGAACCGTCAAACCCCAACCGGACCCCAGACCAGAGATGGGATTTGGCAACAACCTGCTCATCAAACTGGAAGGTCGTGGATATGCCAACCCCAGAGGCGTTTTTCTGGGTCTCAAGCGGGCCAGAGTCGCCACCACCCTACGGATCAAAGCGCGGGGCTTTGAAGCGCCAGCGAGCATTGTGGACGTAGTGGTTAGCTAGGGCGGTTAAAGGGCAATTCTTGGTTAATTTGATCAATGGCTTGTTGTTCAGCCCGGTTAATGTCGCCAATATAGTGGCTAAAAACCTGGGCAAAGCGCGGATAGTAAAATCGATGCAAGCTGTAGTTTGGCGTAGCCGGAAACCCGCGTCGTTTTTTGTGGCGTCCCCCTGCCCCTGGATCAAACTGCTGAATCCCTTGGGCGATCGCCCATTCGATGGGGGTGTAATAACAAGCATCAAAGTGCAGACAGTCCAACTCGCGATCGCAGCCCCAGTAGCGCCCATAAAGGCGATCGCCCTTGGTAATGCAAAAGGACATCCCGAGGGGCGTCGAACCATTATCCTCGGCATAGGCTGCCACAAACAGAACCCGATGGGCATAGTCGGGGTACAGTTGCCGAAAGAACGAACGGTTGAGGTACTTACTCCCCCACATAAACTTGTCGCAAGTCTCGCTGTAAAAGCGATGCATCAATGGATAAAAGGACTCGGGAATCTCTGTGCCCGCAAACACTTTTAGGTTTACTCCAGCACTTGCCACAGCTTTGCGTTCGCGTTTAATATTGCGCCGTTGGTTGGCATTAAACGTGCCGAGGTAAGCATCGAAATGATCGAAGGCATGGTTCTGCCAGATGTAGCTGTGGTGGAGCCAACCGCTAAACCCACGCTGTTCCATCCCCGCCCGCCATTGCGGATCGACGAACAAAAAATGACAACCGAAAAGTTGGTTGCGCTGGCAAAACTGATCAATGGCTTGCACCAGGAGATCGGTCAAAATCGCTTCATCTTGTCCCGGTGCGATTAAAAAACGATAACCTTCAGACGGGGTGAAAGGGGTCATCCCCAACAGTTTTGGATAATAGTTCAACCCCATGCGATAGGCTAGGTCCGCCCATTCTTGGTCGAAGACAAACTCCCCGTAGCTGTGGCTTTTGATATAAAGCGGAGCCGCAGCAACCAAAGTCTGGTCTTGCCAGAGGGTCAGGTGGTTAGGCAACCATCCGGTTTGAGCGGTGGCACTGCCGGAGGTTTCCAGATTGTTGAGCCAAGACCACTCCATAAAGGGGGTTTGGAGGGGCAGGGCGAGCGCATCCCAAGCGGGCTGCGGAATATCGGCCAGACGATTGTTCCAAGCAATCCGATAGTGAGGTTTGACCGCTTGCAGCATAATTCCGGCTTGCCAAAACTGTTTCTAGGGTAATCTATTCTGCAAGAGAGCGAAGGTGCCCAGTAATCCATCGCGCTATAGTTGGTCGACAAGCCAACCCAGGGCTTGCGAAACGGTTTCCACCCGTTCTCCCGCTGGCATGGGGGGCCGTTGCACCATCACGATGGGCAATTTTAGGGCACGGGCAGCCCGGATTTTGGCGTAGGTTGCCTCGCCCCCGCTATTTTTGCTCACCACCGCGCCTATGGCATGGTGTTCCAACAGCGATCGCTCATCTGCCCATGTAAATGGTCCGCGCCTCAACAACACGAGGCCGGGGGGGACGGAGGCGTCTGGTAATGGCGCATCAATCATGCGCATCAAAAACCACAGGGTTTGCAGTGGGGCAAAGACAGCGAGTTCCTGCCGACCCACGGTGAGAAAAATCCGTTGCGCCAACTGCGGTAGGCGATCTGCTGCTGCGGCAAGAGAGTCCACCTCAATCCACCGATCCCCTGCAACGGGTTTCCATGCCGGACGCAGGAGCATCAAGCGCGGAATATTTGCGGCGGTTGCGGCAGTTGCAGCATGGAACGACATTTGAGCGGCAAAGGCATGGGTCGCATCAATGAGCCAATCGATGTGCTGCGCTCGTAAATAATCGGTTAGACCACCCGCACCGTCGAAACCGCCGATTCGGGTCTGATCGCCGCTCAAACGAGGATTTTGCGTTCGACCCGCTAGAGATAGGATGACCTCTACTTGCGGAATTTCAGCCATTTTGGCGACTAATTCTGTGGCTTCGCTCGTCCCGCCTAAAACCAGAACTCGTTGCGGCCCTCGATTGATACATTGCATACCACTGTTGATATTTGTTTCGTGTAGGATCTGGGCCTTATGGCAATGATCGGGCTAGTAACAATGCCTGAAGCCTCAGATCGCTTCATTCGGGCATCATTTTTCAACGTTAACCTATGCGATCGCTCAATCAACTCAGTATCAAATCCAAACTGATTGTCATGCTGCTGACGGTCAGTAGTTGTTCCATTCTGGTCACTGCCTATATCGGGTATCAGAGCGGCCAGTCTAATTTGACGGATCGGGTGTTTAATCAATTGACCAGTTTGCGCACCTCCAAGTCTTATCAAATCGAATCCTATTTCAAAACCATACGCAACCATCTGCAAACCCTGAGTGGCGACCCAACTGTGGTTCAGGCACTGCAAGCATTTACGGTTGCCTACCGTCAACTCGACACGGTTCAAGCTTCTCCCAAACTCGAACAAACCCTAGCCACCTATTACCAAAACGAGTTTTTACCCAGGCTAGCGAAAACAGAAAAAGGCTCCCCTGTGCTGAGTTCGTTTTTGCCGGAAACCCTAGCCGCACAATATCTCCAATATCACTATATCGCTACTAACCCTAACCCGGTCGGCAAAAAACACCGACTCGATATCGCCAAAGATAACAGCCAATATAGCCGTATCCATGCTCGTTATCACCCCATTTTTAGGAATATTATAGAGAAATTTGGCTACTATGATATGTTTCTGATTAGTCCGCAAGGCACAGTGGTTTACACCGTTTACAAAGAGACCGATTTTACGACCAACTTTACAACAGGTGCTTATAATGAAAGCAATTTGGCTAGACTTTTTGCGACGGTACGACGGAGTAAAGAACGCGATTATGCCAGAGTAATTGACTTTGAAAGCTATGCGCCATCTTATGGTGCACCCGCTGCCTTTATCGCTGCTCCGATATATAATCAGTCAGAATTTGTCGGCGTTCTTGCTGTTCAACTTCCCGTGGATGAAATCAATAATGTGATGACGGGAAACCGCAACTGGGAACAAGATGGACTAGGCAAATCTGGTGAGACTTATCTGGTCGGTCGCGATTATTTGATGCGATCTGTGTCGCGATTTTTGGTTGATGCACCAGAAGATTATTTTAAGTCCTTGAAAGCGATTGGGGTCAGTGAGACAGTGATTCAGCGCATTCGGCAATACAACACCTC
>JBAVRC010001179.1:0-2238 GCA_049694615.1 Thermosynechococcaceae cyanobacterium
GGCATTCATGGATCCGTCCGAGTCCCCGCTAACCTCATCTTTCCAAAATCCGTCTAATTGTCAATTTCAATCCTGGCTCCTTTCCGAGTTTGACCTGAACCCACTACATGGCAAGACTGCTAATGCAAATAGCTCGGCAGTTCAAAACGGGGAATTTCGCCGCTTTGGAATTTGCCCCATCCGCCTTATACCTACTCGCAGCGATTCAAAACCCTGATGAAGCAAGGCGCGAAGTCATCGATAGAGCAGAATTTGGAGAGAAAATCACTTTGCAAATCGCTAAGGATATAGTCTCGCGACACAAGGGCGGCACTAAACAGACCCCTACCGACGCTAACACTTCAGAATCAGTCATCCCACTTCAGTCCCAAGACGAGCAACGGGCTAAGCTGCCTGAGCCATCCGTATCTCAATCCTCAATAACCGTCACACTGTCCGATATTTACGCAATAACCCTACCTTCCTAGAGCAAAGAAGAGCTTCGGGCTGAAAATGCAATCATTGATATTCCCACTGTGGCGATTCCCGATGAAACGACTACAAACACTCAAGCAGTTTTCCCACTATCCCAATCCCCTCAAACTGTATCCCAGCAATGCAGCATGGGCGATCGCGTCCGTATCATCCGCCGACAAAATGGACAGGACAAATGGTCTGGCTACATTGGCAACATCTGGGAAATCACAGTAGACGGCTGGCTCAGAGTGGCCATCGAAGGGAAGACAGGGGTAAGATTTACGCTGCACCCCGATTGGGTTGAACTTTTGGAGAATTCTATGACTGATAACAACCCAGCCCCCACCTTTGCCGAGCAGATCAAGCGAAACGCCGTCCGACTCCTAAGTGGTTAAGCATAATTATCTTCACACGGTTTAACGGCAGATCAGGGACTCCAGCCCATTTGCTAGGTAATTAATTTCGCTTAACTACTTAATTGAGATTGATGGCAAATCGGTTGAGATTGACGGCATTGCCACTAACGTTGAAGTGCAGTGGCAACACCAGGGTAAAAAAGGGACTGCTTTGGTCCCCGTGGATGATGTGATTTTCGCAAATGACCTTCAGCAGAGATTTTTCTATGCCCTCTGAAATGACCTCTGAAACAGCGTTGACGACCGCTGATGCAATCAAGATCCTGGCCTTAGATGCAACCCTGCAAGTCTCCGACGATATTGATTCCTTGCTTAGTCCACACATCCCAGAAAACCTGCCTCACGGCGTTTGGCATGACCTCATGGATGAATTCAGAACTGACTTGCAGAAAACCGTTGAAATGCGCGTTCAATGGCTTCTTCAATCTGCCTATGCGGAGGCCAAGGAAATTCAGTTTCAGCAGCGCATTCAAGCTCAAATGCAAGCTGAGTTTGAACAAACAACGATTCAAGCTCAGATCCAGGAAACGGGTACACAGGCTATTCAGGCCAAGGTCTTATCCGCTCCCCAAGATGCTCCTATCAGATCAAAGGTCAACCCTCCGATACCCAAGGAACGACCTGTTATTACGCCTATCCCTACTTCACGACCTTCTCAATCGCGCCGCATTGAGCTTCAGCCTGATCCCTACGCCTATGCACCTCAATCTCCAGACCCATCCAAGCCTGAAGATGCCCCTCGAAGAAAGCGCAGGCGCTCTGGGATCTTCCAAACTGCATGATTTTCCCAAATTTGAATTTAACAATAGCGATTTTTGGCTCTAAGGTTATGCTGTAGGGTAATTCTATTGTTTTCCGCATACCACCATTGTCTATGCCCGACCTTAAGCCGTTACCCCTATTCGACTATGCAGCCTTAGACCTGGCAACCTCTGATTTCCTTAGGTCGAGTGCCGCTGAAGTCAAGGCATTGATGCGGCAAACGGTCGAAAATATTATTAGGACTGGCAATATCTTGATAGAAGTCAAAGACAGGCTTCCTCATGGTCAGTGGACCCTTTGGTGCGAAACCGAATTTGGATGGACTTCTCGAACTGCACACCGGATGATGAATGTAGCGGAAAATTTTAGTTTAGAGAATTTATCTGCCCTTGATATTGCCACCTCCGCCTTATACATCCTTTCTTCTCCCTCGACTCCTGAAGAAGCACGAGAAGAGGCACTCTTTTTGGCCCAACAAGGTCTTAAAATAACCCAGGCTGCTGCTCAAGAACTACGGGAACGGCACATTGACAAATCAGGCGGCTCTAAAACCACTAAACAGCCATTGCCTGTTCCCCAACCCACAAAGCAACAACTTCTTGAT
>JBAVRC010001180.1:0-3837 GCA_049694615.1 Thermosynechococcaceae cyanobacterium
CAGTTAACCGCTGAGCAGGTTCAGGACATTGAACCCCATGTTCGATGCCTAGCAGGGATCCGGGTCTCATCGACGGGAATTGTCAATTATCGTCAGGTCTGTCAAAAATATGCCGATTTGATTCGAGATAGGGGTGGCGAGCTTTACCTCGATACAAGGGTGGAGAAAATTGTCCAAACGGCTCAGGGGCAAGTTTTGGAAACAACTCGCGGGACGTTTACAACCCAGTTTTTGATTAACTGTGCCGGACTTCACAGCGATCGCATCGCAAAACTCGGCGGAGTCGATCCGCAAGCTAAAATCGTCCCCTTCAGAGGCGAGTACTATGAACTCAAGCCTGAAAAGCGTTATCTGGTCAAAACTTTAATTTACCCGGTACCCAATCCGAATTTCCCCTTTTTAGGGGTTCATTTTACCCGTATGATTGATGGATCTGTACATGCAGGTCCTAACGCAGTACTGAGCTTTAAGCGCGAAGGATACAAGAAAACCGACTTCGATTTAAAAGATTTTGTAGAAACTATTGCCTATCCGGGATTTTGGAAGTTAACATTGAAACATTCCGATGAAGGTTTGCGCGAAATTGTACGTTCGCTTAGCAAATCCGCCTTTGTCAGGAGTCTGCAGCGTCTGATTCCAGAAGTGCAAGCAGAAGATTTGGTTCCGACCCATGCGGGGGTTCGTGCTCAGGCACTGATGCGGGATGGTCGGTTGGTTGACGATTTCTTAATTGTTCAGGAGAACGGTGCGGTGCATGTCTGCAACGCGCCATCCCCTGCTGCAACATCGTCGCTGGAAATTGGAAAGGCGATCGCGGCTCGGATCCCTAACCAAAAGCAAGACGCACTATCGTGTCGGCAATAGTTTAATACGAGGTGTTCAGCCATTACATTTTTATAACCCATATAAAAATTGCGCTCACGTTGACTGGGACAGTGGGGGTAAACTGAGTCGAATTCTTTTATTTTGACTCTTTTCTGTATATCTCTAATCGGAACTCATCTAAAAAATCATGAAATCGAGAACTGCATTTTTATTTGCTTCAGGGTGTATTGTTTTATTGACAACAGGTTTTGCTATCTCTACAAAAGCAAGGCCCGTAACAAGAGTAATTCCTGCTGTAAAAGGAACTGAATGTCAATCGGGCGAAGCATACCCCCCTAAGACAAACTGCCCAGCAGCGCCTACGCAAATTAGAGATCCTCTAGGCTCAAAGACTAAGAAAGGAACAGCGAAATCTGAAACCGTTCGCAAGAGCGCTGAAAAAGCACTTAATCTACAGCTGCCTCAAAATCCCAATATTGTGGTCATCATGGCCGACGATCTTTCTAGTCAGGATCTAAAGGCTGCTGTTTCTAAAGGAGCGATGCCAAACTTAACGAAATCGATCATTCAGAAAGGTGTCAGTTTTGATCGGGCTTTTGTTACTTCATCATCAGAAAATTTATCTAGGACAACTTTTCTGACCGGTCTCTATCCGCACAATCACCAAGTCTTAGAAAATCAATTATCTCAACAAGAAACAAAGCCGAGTGGAAGCCTTTCAACTCTTCCAAAACAGCTTAAAGCAAAAGGCTACTACACAGGTTTAGTTGGCAAGTATCTAGAAAATTATGGTCAGAGTATAATTTCTAAAAAAAATAAAACTCCCGGTAGCGTCGCACCCTCCAGCGATCTCAAAATTCCTTCAGGCTGGGATAGCTGGAATGCTTTAATGGGCAGTTCTTCGACTGGATATACCCATCTTAACGAGAATGGAAAACTGGTCGCATCAGGCGTAGATAAAAGCTCTTCTTTAGTCGGTGTTCTAGCCCAACGCTCAATTGATTTCATTAATCGTTCGAATGAAAATAATCCTTCCAAGCCCTTCTTCCTATTAGTTGCACCAACCAAAGCTACAAGTGCGATTAAATCCTCAAAAACTTCAATAGAGCGATTAAAATCTTTAGAAGAAGTTGATGTTTTAGTAGGGCAAATCGTTAAGCAACTTAAGCAAACTAACGAGCTAAAGCAAACTATTTTGATTTTTACGTCGAGCGATGGTCGTTCGACGCAATCAACCCTTCAGCCTAGAAGCGAAGGTTTTTCTTCCGCATCTACGCACATACCGCTTGCGATCGGCATTCCGGGCGTTAACACTGCTAAACGTATTAACCTTTCCGTTTTAAACAACGATTTAGCTCCTACCATTGCAGACTTTGCTGGCGTTGCTCTCAAAGGTACGGATGGTCGTTCGTTAAAACCACTGCTAACTCAGCCCTCGCTTCCATTGTGGCGTAATTATTTTCTCACTGAAGGAGAGTCTGGAACCAAGTCTCCTACTGTGCTCTATACGTCAGATCTATCGGCGCTGGTGGAATCTTCCAAGAAATCTTCCGTACTCTACAATTTTGACTCGCAGTCCAAACGATTTGTCAGAAGTCCAGACAAATCGGAAAGTAAAAAGAGTCTAGAAAATATTATTTCTCAACTTAAAGCTTGCAAGAGCAAACAGTGTTTACTCACAGAAAATCAAGATTTGCTTTTGTCGGCAAAAGCTACTGGAAAAACTAAATCAAGAACAAAATCTTCGATTTCGGTTACATCAACCAATCCAATTGTTGCAGAAAATGCACTGCCAGGAAATCCTCCTTCGGAATGGGATATTAGCGGAGCAGGCGATTCGACCATACAGGGTTTTGCAACCCAGATTAGTGTCAATAAAGGAGAAACAGTTCGTTTTAAGATTAAAACTCCTGCCAGAAACTATAGTCTTAATATTTACCGAATGGGCTACTATGGCGGAATGGGTGCCAGCAAAGTTGCGACGGTACCTGTCTCTTTATCTCAAGCTCAAGCTCAACCGAACTGTACAACCACTGCATCTACTGGGCTAATCGATTGCGGTAATTGGGCTGAGTCGGCTTCCTGGACTGTACCTGCAAATGCAACGTCAGGCGTGTATGTTGCAGATGTCGTTCGTGCAGATACAGGCGGAGACAGTCATATCGTTTTCATCGTTCGCGACGATGCGAGTGCGTCGGATGTTTTGTTCCAAACATCCGATACGACCTGGCAAGCTTACAACAATTATGGGGGCAATAGCCTGTATCAGGGTGGACCAGGGAGTAACCCTTCACGGGCTTACAAAGTCAGCTACAATCGTCCTTTCAATACGCGTAGCGTTAGCGGCGGACAAGACTGGTTCTTTGCCCACGAATATCCGATGATTCGCTGGTTAGAAGCAAACGGTTACGATGTTAGCTATTTTACGGGTGTCGATAGTGATCTGCGCGGAAGTTTAATTCGCAACCACAAAGCTTTCTTGTCACTAGGACATGACGAATATTGGTCGGGCACTCAACGGGCTAATGTCGAAACAGCTCGGAATAATGGCGTTAATTTGGCATTCTTCAGTGGGAATGAGGTTTATTGGAAGACGCGATGGGAAGATAGCTATCGAACGCTTGTTTCTTATAAAGAAACGTTCAACAATGCCAAAATCGATCCGTCTCCAACCTGGACTGGAACTTGGCGAGATACGCGCAGCTTCAATCCTGAAGGGAGCAATCCCGAGAATAAATTGACAGGCACGATCTTCACGGTAAATCGCGGGACTACTGGCATTAGTGTTCCTGCAGAATATGGCAAAATGCGTTTCTGGCGCAATACAAGCATCGCTAATCTAGCGCCTGGAAGCTTCGCAACTTTGCCAGATGGAGTTTTAGGTTACGAGTGGGATGAAGATTTAGATAATGGTGCTAGACCAGCAGGTCTATTTGGACTCTCCAGCACAACGGTCAATGTGTCGGAGCGCCTTGTTGATGTCGTTAATGGCGGATTAGGCGTCGGTGCAGC
>JBAVRC010001181.1:0-1662 GCA_049694615.1 Thermosynechococcaceae cyanobacterium
TGGATCCGGGTCAGAAATAACTTTGTCGGCGTTTTGACCTTTATGGATAAACCGGGGGGTTGGACGTCTCGCTCTCATCAACTTCGTTACCTTTGGGAGTTGATCGCGAGGGCAAGGGTCACCGATACCGAGATCATTTGTCAGATTGGTCGGGCTAATGATGGGTTGGTCAAAACCTCGGTGCAACGACTCATCAAGCAGGCCAACAATGCTGCTTCCTTTGCCGCTGGTAAAAACTCTGTCGATGTCGGTGCTCAGCTTAAGGCGGATAAGGCGGTCGATGCCCAGGTCCAAATCCTTGAAGGCAATGTCCCGGTTTGGGTGGGTCTTGCCATTTTGGTTCATCGTCCTACTTTGGAGAAATTAGACGAAGCCTGTCGCTATATCGAAAACTGTTTCTCCCGACCTGCTTGGGTGAAACGCGAAACCTTCTATGCTTGGCAGATCTGGCTGCAAACTCTGCCCATCTCTTGGGATGCACTGCTGGCTCGTCCTTTCAAACGACGGCTCCTGTTCCTCAATTCCGAAATCATGGGCATGATGCCCCTGGTCATGCCTAAACCCATTGATAGCGATGGACTTGAACTCATCACTGAGGAGGGCGGCTATCCCATATTTTTAGATCTCGCTTTGGACGAGTGCAAACACCTGGGGCTATTTGCCACTACTCGTGGAGGAAAGTCCGTGCTTGTCAGCGGGATCTTAACTCGATGCCTTGCTAGCGGGATTCCGGTTCGCGCTTTAGATTTTCCCAAACCGGACGGCACTTCAACTTTTACCGACTACACCAAATCCTTGGAGGGTGCCTATTTCGATATCGGCATTGAGGCAAATAACCTATTTGAAGTGCCCGACCTCAGAGCACTTCCGCCTGCCAAGCAGAAAGAACGTATGGAGGAATTCGTTGCATTCCTCGAAAATGCATTGCTCACAATGGTCATGGGCAAAAGCAACGATCCCGCTGTCAATACAAAATGTCGCTCTATCTTGAGCCTTGCTCTCAAGCAATTTTTCGATAATGAACTCAATCAAACCCGATATCGAAATGCTCTTGAAGCTGGAGTCGGTTCCGATGCCTGGGCCAAAATCCCGACTCTCCGGGAATTCTTACCCTTCTGTAAACCAGAAGTTTTGGACCTGAAATTCTCCGATGGTGTCGTCAAAGGTGCGTTTGAGTTGATTGAACTCCGGCTCAGATTCTGGCTCGATAGTCGCGTGGGTCGAGCGATTTCTGCCCCATCGACGTTCAAGACGGATTCCCAACTCCTCGTGTTTGCCCTCCGCAATGTCGATAACGAGGAAGATGCGGCGGTGCTGGCACTGTCTGCTCTTTCTTCAACGCTTCGTTGTGCTCTCCAATATCCAAAATCCATTTTCTTTATCGACGAGGCACCCATTTTATTCCGGTTCGACGAGATCGCCGAACTGGTGGGACGACTTTGTGCGAACGGTGCTAAGTCGGGCATTCGTGTCATTATTGCCGCCCAAGACCCGAACACAATCGCCAACTCCATCGCTGGTCCCAAGATTTTGCAGAATCTCACGACCAAGCTAGTCGGGAGAATTCAGCGAACTGCTATCCCTTCTTTCATGGAGTTTCTGCAATATCCCCGCTCTATTATCAGTCGCAATGCTGCCGATACCTTTTTCCCCGAAAAAGTT
>JBAVRC010001182.1:0-1764 GCA_049694615.1 Thermosynechococcaceae cyanobacterium
TGGATCCGGGTCAGAAATAACTTTGTCGGCGTTTTGACCTTTATGGATAAACCGGGGGGTTGGACGTCTCGCTCTCATCAACTTCGTTACCTTTGGGAGATGATCGCGAGGGCAAGGGTCACCGATACCGAGATCGTTTGTCAGATTGGTCGGGCTAATGATGGGTTAGTCAAAACATCCGTCCAACGACTCATCAAGCAGGCCAACAATGCTGCTTCCTTTGCCGCTGGTAAAAACTCCGTTGATGTCGGTGCCCAGCTTAAGGCGGATAAGGCAGTCGATGCCCAAGTTCAGATCCTTGAAGGCAATGTCCCGGTTTGGGTCGGTCTTGCCATTTTGGTTCATCGACCCACTCTGGAGAAATTAGACGAAGCTTGTCGCTATATCGAAAACTGTTTCTCCCGGCCTGCTTGGGTGAAACGCGAAACCTTCTATGCTTGGCAGATCTGGCTGCAAACCCTACCAATCTCTTGGGATGCGCTGCTGGCTCGTCCTTTCAAACGACGGCTTCTCTTCCTCAATTCCGAAATCATGGGCATGATGCCGTTGGTTATGCCAAAACCCATTGATAACGATGGGCTTGAACTCATCACTGAAGAGGGCGGCTATCCCATATTTTTAGATCTCGCTTTGGATGAATGCAAACATCTGGGGCTATTTGCCACTACTCGTGCAGGAAAGTCCGTTCTGGTCAGCGGCATCTTAACTCGATGCCTTGCTAGCGGGATTCCCGTTCGCGCTTTAGATTTTCCCAAACCGGACGGCACTTCAACCTTTACCGATTACACCAAATCCTTGGAGGGGGCTTATTTCGATATCGGGATTGAGGCGAACAATCTGTTTGAGGTGCCTGACCTCAGAGCGCTACCCCCTGCCAAGCAGAAAGAACGCATGGAGGAGTTCGTTGCGTTCCTTGAAAATGCGCTACTCACGATGGTCATGGGCAAAAGCAATGATCCCGCTGTCAATACAAAATGTCGCTCTATCCTCAGTCTGGCTCTGAAGCAATTTTTCGACAATGAACTCAATCAAACCCGATATCGTAACGCCATTGATGCCGGGGTCGGGTCTGAGGCTTGGGCTAAAATTCCGACCCTCCGGGAATTCTTACCCTTCTGTAAACCAGAAGTCTTGGACCTGGAATTCTCCGATGGCGTGGTCAAAGGTGCATTTGAGTTGATTGAACTCCGGCTCAGATTCTGGCTCGATAGTCGGGTGGGTCGCGCTATTTCTTCCCCCTCGACCTTTAAGACGGATTCCCAGCTCCTCGTGTTTGCCCTTCGCAATGTCGATAACGAGGAAGATGCTGCGGTACTGGCACTGTCAGCCCTGTCCTCAACCTTGCGTTGTGCCCTCCAATATCCCAAATCCATCTTCTTTATCGACGAGGCACCGATTCTATTCCGGTTCGACGAGATCGCCGAATTGGTGGGACGGCTTTGTGCGAACGGGGCTAAGTCAGGCATTCGCGTCATTATTGCGGCCCAAGACCCGAACACGATCGCGAACTCCATTGCTGGTCCCAAGATTTTGCAGAATCTTACCACCAAGCTGGTTGGACGGATTCAGCGAACTGCTATCCCTTCTTTCATGGAGTTTCTGCAATATCCCCGCTCTATTATCAGTCGCAATGCTGCCGATACCTTTTTCCCCGAAAAAGTTGGGCTGTATTCTAAGTGGCTTCTGGATCACAATGGCACGTTTACGTTCTGCCGTTATTATCCCGGCGAAATTCAGTTGGCCACCGTTGCCAACAATACCGAT
>JBAVRC010001183.1:0-8017 GCA_049694615.1 Thermosynechococcaceae cyanobacterium
ATCGTGGGGACCCGCGATCCGTCGGACTATGCCAAACGCTGGACCCGAAAACTAGCCAATGTTCTGGCCCAGAATGGCATCACCGTGATCTCCGGGATGGCGGAAGGCATTGACACCCAAGCCCATCTGGGTTGTCTAGAGTCCAACGGGTTAACCGTTGCCGCCCTCGGGACTGGAACCGATGTGGTCTATCCGCCGCGCAACCGCAGCCTTTACGAGCAACTCATTGAACGGGGGTTGGTGTTAAGCGAGTACCCTGCCGGAACACAACCGAATCGGATGCATTTCCCGCGCCGCAACCGAATTATTGCCGCTTTAAGTCGGGCCACACTGGTGATGGAAGCCCCGCAACAGTCTGGTGCCCTGATTACGGCCTATCAAGCCAACGAGTACGGTCGCGATGTCTATGTTTTGCCGGGAACCTTGGACAACCCCCGTGCCAAGGGCTGTCTGGCGTTGATGACCAAGGGGGCACAGTTGATCCTCGGCGAGGGTCATTTGCTGGAATTGTTGGGCAAAATTCCTGCCCTCGATCCGGTTCCCCCGGTCCGGGCGATCGCCCAGCCGACCCCTACGTTGAGTGCAGACCTAGAACCCGTGTGGACACTCTTAAAAACGCTGTGCGAAACCTCTGGACAGGCAGCCATTCCTTTCGATCAGTTGGTGCAGGCGTCTCATCGACCTGCTGGGGAGATTTCCAGTGCGTTGTTGCAATTGGAATTGTTGGGGTATGTCGCCCAACAACCGGGAATGCGTTATACGCTCTCTCCATAAGTGGACAATGTTAGGTCTTGTGCCCCATCGAACTCCTGAGACTCTGGTTTGGGGGGTTTTGGCTCGTAGCGACCATAAATCAAGGCCATATCTCGAAGGCGATCGCCATATTCTTGGGTCAACGCTTCCGCTCGATACAGCCAGCGCCAGTTGCCTTCCGCCGTACCAGGGGTATTCATCCGGGCATCGGTTCCCAGACTGCACACATCCTGCAACGGTACAATCGCCTGATTGGCCACCGAACTCATGGCCACCCGAATCATATCCCAGGCAATGCCATCTGGGCCTGTACAGCCCAAATACTGCAAAAATCGCCCCCGTTCGTAATCCGAAGCGGCCTCGTACCAACCACAAGTCGTGTCGTTATCGTGCGTCCCCGTATAAACCACACTGTTAGGCGTTACCCGAAACGGCAAGTAAGGATTATTCGCATCGCTGCCAAAGGCAAAATGCAAAATTTTCATGCCCGGAAACTCGAATTCATCTCGTAATTCCAACACCGAAGGACCAATATCGCCCAAATCTTCGGCAATAATGGGCAAGCTCCCCAGGGCATCCCGCACTGCTACAAAAAAGGGCGCTCCCGGTCCTTGAAGCCACTCGCCATTCACGGCAGTTTCTTCTTCCGCCGGAACAGACCAGTACGTATCAAAGGCGCGGAAATGATCGATCCGAATCAAATCAACCAATTCCAAACAGTCCCGGAATCGCATGATCCACCAGGCAAATCCGGCCTCTTTGAGTACATCCCAGTCGTAGAGCGGATTGCCCCACCGTTGCCCCGTGACCGAAAAATAGTCCGGCGGAACCCCTGCTACCGACTTGGGCTGTTTGTCTTCATCCAGTTGAAACAACTGGGGGTTGGCCCAAACGTCGGCGCTGTTGTGGGATACATAAATGGGGATATCCCCAAACACTTGAATATCATTGTCGTTGGCATAGTTCCTCAGGGCAGTCCATTGCCGGAAAAACTCGAACTGCCAAAACTGCTGCGCCCCAATTTCCACCGCCAATTCGAGCCGTGCTTGATGTAAGGCATCGGGATCGCGATCGCGCAGGGGAACGGGCCAATCGCTCCATAACGGTTCCGGTCGGGTTTCGAGCAACGCCATAAATAAGGCGTAATCCTCCAGCCAGTGGGCCTTGGCTTGGCAAAAGTCCGCAAACTGCGATCGCACTTCGGGCAAAGCCTGGTCCTTAAACCGCAGACTGGCCTTCCGCAACAGTGGCATTTTCCAGGCCATTACCGCATCGAAGTCAATAAAATCCGGGTCGAAGTCAGGATGATGGGTCAGATCCCACTCATCCAGCAATCCCTGCTCCGCCAAATCGTCCAAGCTAATCAGGAGCGGATTTCCGGCCATCGCCGAGTAACACATGTAG
The DNA here is from genome assembly GCA_049694615.1 of Thermosynechococcaceae cyanobacterium. Classification (GTDB taxonomy): domain Bacteria; phylum Cyanobacteriota; class Cyanobacteriia; order Thermosynechococcales; family Thermosynechococcaceae; genus JAAURS01. The sequence continues at coordinate 2,158 of JBAVRC010001183.1, forward strand.
GGCGAATTGCCATAGCCCGTTGGCCCTAGGGGCAAAATCTGCCAGAGGGACTGACCGCTGCGCGCCAGAAAATCGATGAACTGTCGTGCCGAGGCACCCAAATCGCCGATTCCATAAGGCCCCGGAAAACTGGTGGGATGAAGCAGAATTCCGCTGGTTCGAGGAAAAGGCATAACCGCATGGTCCTTGGTACAACACTTTATTATGCAGAATTTTAAACGTTGTAACAAAATTGCAAGTTTAGCTCACAAAAGGAGACCTGATTGACTAGTCTTAAATTATGCAGACTCGTAATGAGTATGACCTTGAGGCAGACACTTGAGTGATTGAACTCAATCATTAACGCTGGGTAAACCCCGGATTTACTGGGGCGACTCGAATTGGTTTAACCATGGGCACAAACTCAAGAAAATTAATCATTTTTATAACGCTGCTAGAAGGTGTGAGGGCAGGTCACTGTTCTTAGGGTCGTGGCTCTACTCGTCAATCTCGTCGTTAGGAGGGGTCTAACTGATTATTGAATTCGAGTAAGGAGTTGGGCAAATGTTTTTCAATCATGAGGGCCAGCGTGTTCCTCAAGTCACCTTTCGGATGTTTGTGCGGATGTTGGCAGAGATGGGTTGGTACCATCTTTCGACGGCGGATCTCTTTGAACACAAAACTGTGGTGGTGTTTACGGTGTCGGGAGCCTTTTTTCCGCATTCTCATCTGCAACTTTTAGGCTACAACGAGTCTGCCGAGGTCTTTCGCGCGAATGGGGTCGATGAGATTCTGTGCATTTCGGTCAACGATCCGTTTTCGCTGGCGAAGTGGGCGGAAGACACAGGAGCTGATCGGGTGCGCTGTATCCCCGATGTCAATGGCGACTTTACCCGCGAGATGGGGATGCTGGTGAACCTCTCTGATCGCGGGATGGGGCAACGCTCTTGGCGCTATTCCATGCTGGTGAAGGATGGGGTAATTGAAAAAATGTTTGTTGAACGAGATGGCTTTGAGACAATGCCTGCGGTTTCTAATGCCGAGACAATGTTGAACTACATCAATCCATCCCTTCAGCAGCAAAGAGACCCGATCAGACGGTTGTGCTGATCAGGGACGGATGATGCTTGCCACCTCGGAAGAGGGTGGCACAGGAAAGAAAAGAAAAACAGATTAAAACACACCATAGGAGAGACTATGAGCAGTGAAAGCAGATGCCCCTTCATGGGCGGAGTTCAGAAATTCACGGCGGGCCATGGCACGTCTAACCGGGACTGGTGGCCGAATCAGTTGAACCTGAATATCCTCCACCAGCACTCCCCCCAGGCCAATCCTCTGGGTGAGGCGTTCGACTACGCTGAGGCGTTTAAGAGCCTCGACTTCGCGGCATTGAAGGCAGACATCTTCGAGCTGATGACTCAGTCTCAGGACTGGTGGCCCGCCGACTACGGCCACTATGGACCGCTCTTCATTCGGATGTCTTGGCACGCTGCAGGCACCTACCGCATCGGCGACGGTCGCGGCGGCGGGGGGACTGGCAATCAGCGGTTTGCGCCGATTAACAGTTGGCCCGACAACGCCAACCTCGATAAAGCGCGCATGCTGCTGTGGCCGATTAAGCAGAAATACGGCCAGAAAATCTCCTGGGCCGACCTGCTGATTCTTGCGGGCAACTGTGCTCTGGAATCGATGGGATTCAAAACCTGCGGTTTTGCAGGCGGGCGGGCCGATATTTGGGAGCCGGAAGAAGACATTTACTGGGGCGAGGAGACCGAATGGTTAGGGGACCAGCGCTACACGGGCGATCGCGAGCTGGAAAATCCGCTGGGTGCGGTGCAAATGGGTCTGATCTACGTGAATCCGCAAGGCCCGAACGGCAATCCTGACCCGGTTGCCTCGGGTCGGGATATTCGCGAAACCTTCGGGCGGATGGCGATGAACGACGAGGAGACAGTTGCCCTCGTGATCGGCGGACACACCTTCGGTAAATGCCACGGTGCTGGAGATGCGGCACTGGTTGGACCGGAACCCGAGGGAGCCAGCATTGAGGAGCAAGGGCTTGGCTGGAAGAACAGCTTCGGCACGGGCATTGGCGCTCATACGATCACCAGTGGCATTGAAGGGGCTTGGACGACCAATCCAGTGCACTGGGACAACAACTACCTGGAAAACCTGTTTGGCTATGAGTGGGAACTGGTGAAAAGCCCTGCGGGGGCCCATCAGTGGGCTCCCAAAGATGGAGCTGGTGCGGGTACGGTACCCGATGCCCACGATCCATCGAAGCGCCATGCACCGATGATGACCACCGCAGACATGGCCATGAAGATGGACCCCATCTACGAGCCGATCGCACGGCGCTTCCTCGCCAACCCAGATCAACTGGCCGAGGCGTTTGCTAAGGCGTGGTTCAAGCTGACTCACCGCGATATGGGGCCGAAAGTGCGCTACCTCGGCCCAGAAGTCCCAGCAGAAACGTTCCTGTGGCAAGATCCGGTTCCCCCGGTCACCCATGAGTTGATCAATGAGCAGGATGTGGCGGCCCTCAAGGCTAAGATCCTGGCTGCGGGACTGTCTGTCTCCCAACTGGTCTCGACGGCCTGGGCATCGGCATCCACCTTCCGTGGCTCTGACATGCGCGGTGGAGCGAACGGCGCACGCATTCGGCTTGCACCACAGAAGGATTGGGAAGTCAACCAGCCCGCCCAACTGGCCACAGTGTTGCAAACCCTCGAAAGGGTTCAGCAGGAGGTCAACAACTCGCAGTTTGGCGGGAAACAAGTTTCCCTGGCTGACGTGATCGTTCTGGGCGGCTGCGCCGGGGTCGAGCAAGCGGTGAGGAACGCTGGGCATACGGTCACAGTTCCCTTCAAGCCGGGACGGACGGATGCCTCGCAGGAGCAAACGGATGTGCAGTCGTTTGCTGTTCTCGAACCGAGAGCAGACGGGTTCCGCAACTATCTCAAAGGGAGTCACACCCTCTCGGCGGAGGAGTTGCTGGTGGATCGATCGCAGTTGCTAACCCTGAGCGCACCGGAAATGACGGTTTTGGTCGGCGGTCTGCGCGTCCTCAATGCCAATTCCGGTCAATCCCCGCACGGTGTTTTCACCCAGCGACCCGAGACCTTGACCAATGACTTCTTCGTGAATCTGCTCGACTTGAATACGACCTGGAGGGCGACCTCTGACGCTCAAGATGTGTTTGAGGGGCGCGATCGCAAGACGGGCGAACTCAAGTGGACGGGTACCCGTGTCGATCTCATCTTCGGTTCAAACTCTCAGCTCCGTGCCCTTGCGGAAGTCTATGGCTGTGGAGACTCGCAGCCAAGATTTGTGCAGGACTTTGTGGCGGCATGGGACAAGGTGATGAACCTCGATCGGTTCGACCTCGCCTAGTCTCAGCAGTAGAAGCCAGAGACAACAATGAGGGCGGCGTTTCAAGACAAATTGGAACGCCGCCCTAGCTCTAGACACTTAAGTCAAAGCTTGATATCGCCCGATTCTTCTACAAAACTGGCTTTATTTCCCTAAATGGATAGGGGAGTGTTAAATCCAATGAACGCGAATGAACTCTTGCAACGGTATGCTGCCGGAGAACGGGATTTTAAGGCGATCGACTTGAGTGGTGTTGACTTAAGCGGTCAAGATCTCCAGGGCATCCATCTGAAGAAGGCTATACTATCCGGTGCCAATCTAAGTCATGCAAACTTAATGGAAGCAGAGTTGCATGGCGCAATTCTAAGGCAAGCCAACTTAACGAAAGCGCAACTCACTGGGAGTCGGTGCATTGGTGCAGACTTGTCAGACGCGATCGCCCCAGAGATTGATTTAAGCGGTGCTAATTTGTGGCAAGCCCAACTGCAAAATGCTAAACTTTGCCGAGCCAATTTGAGCCGAGCGCACTTAACCCATAGCAATTTATCCCATGCAGATTTGACCGGTGCCAATTTGAGTCGGGCTATTTTGAATGATGCAAACTTGATGCAAGCCAATTTGGCAGAAGTCAACTTGAACCGCATTGATGGCACTGGCGCTAACTGGAGGCGATCGCAGCTCCAGGGAGCCAACCTGGAACAGGCAACCCTAAGCAAGGCCATTTTACAAGACGCGGATATGGGCAGAGCGCATTTGGAAGCCGTGAATTTGAGCCATGCCAATCTCCATCGAGTCATTTTGAATGGCGCTAATTTGACGGGTGCAAATTTAACGCAAGCCAATTTAATTAATGCTCAGTTGGTACTGGCAAGTATGCGGGGTGCAAAGCTAGATGGTGCTGAATTAATTCAGGCCAATTTAACCGAAGCCGATTTAAGTTGGGCCAGTCTCCAGGACACCAATTTAAGTGCAGCAACGTTACACAAGACAATCTTGACCGATGTCGATTTAAGTTTAGCCATTTTACGAGGCGCTGATTTAAGGGATGCAAAACTGCAGCAGATGACACTGACAGGTCTGAACTTAAACTGGGTCGCTCTACCTTATAGTGCTTATCAAGTCAATTAATTTTGGCAGCCTAAGGCGAAGGAATTGATACCGAATAAATATCATTCATCCGGTGGCAAGCGCTCTATTTGCGCCAAATAGCGATAAATCTTCTCTGCCGTGATGGGGGCCAGCAAAATGCCATTGCGATAATGGCCCGTGGCTAGCAACACATTGGTGTATCCCGGCAATGGCGCAATAATTGGCGCTGCCCGTTCATTAGGGCGTGGTCTGAACCCCTGCCAAGTTCTCAGAATCGTTGCCTCAGCTAAAGGAGGATAGAGGGCGATCGCCTGTTCTCGGAGCCGTTCTAAGTCTTGGGGATTCGGTTCCACGCGATCAGGATCGTCGGCCAAGGGATATTCCACTGTGGCCCCAACCCACCCTTCATGGGCATTCACCGGGACCAGATGGACATCACAGCCATTGATCACGGGCATCTGGGTAGGCCAAGGCACCGAGCATCGCACATGGAGTGCTTGGCCCAGAACCGGACCCAATGAGATCGGCTGTTGCAGGGTTTGGGTGATGGGCATCGATCCCAACCCTGCTGCCACCACGAGCCAGTCTACGGCCACAGATTCATCGGGCAGACCCAGATGGGTCACCTGTCGTTGTGGCTCAACTCCCGTCGTCTGAAACACCGAAACAGGGGTTTGGAATTGAATGCGACTGCCCTGTTGACGGGCACCCTCCAGCAAGGCGTGGGTTAACACCGTCGGATCCACCTGCCGATCTTGGGGGGAATACACCGCACCGACTGCCACTGCATCTGGTTCGCCCCAATATGCCTGGGCCAATTCGGGAAAATGTTCGAGTACTTGCGATCGCGACCAAAGCGCCAAGTCAAACCCTTTTTTATGGCGGGCCACCTGCATGGCATCCCATCGTTGGAATTCTTCTACATCGAAGCACAACTGGACAATCCCGTGACGGTTATATGGAATGTCGATTCCGGTGAGCTGGACTAATTCGGGAATCAGGGTTTCGTACAGCCTCAAACTGTCTAATCGCAGCGCCACATTGCGACCTTTCAGCTTGGAACTACTCACCGCCATGAGTACCCCTAGGGCGGCTCCCGTCGCGTCCAGTTGCGATGGCTTGCGCTGGTCGAAGGCCAACACCTCAATACCAGGGACTTTGCTCAGACGATAGGCGATCGCCGCCCCAACAACCCCGCAGCCAATAATGCCAATTTTCATGGGATCAGGTCAGATCTGCTCAGGATCCACTCCCATTTCCCTCAATTTTGCGGCAAGACGATCAGCCCGTTGCCTTTCCTTTTCAGCCCGTTGTTTTTCCTGTTCGGTGCGTTGTTCTTCTTGTTCCGCTCGTTCCTCGCCGGTCAGCAATAGATTGCCATCACTATCCCACCATCGCAGCCAAGGAATGGAGTGGTTGT
>JBAVRC010001184.1:0-3728 GCA_049694615.1 Thermosynechococcaceae cyanobacterium
TTGGGGATTCTCAATGCCATCGTCAAACAGCAAACGTCGTGGCAACCGACCTGAGTTCCCAGCATCGCCCCACCAGCTTCTCCGAGAACAAGCGATTGACAAACAAGATAATCGCTAAATCCCCCAAAGTTGGGGGATTTAGAGTTCAGAGTCCCCCAAAGTTGGGGGGCTGGGGGGCCGAGTGCAAGATGATTCAGGCTTAACCAAACAGTATTGTCTGGGGTGCGATCGCACCCCATCCCTGATCCACATCATGCCACCCCCAACCGTCGATCACTGACGCTGACGGTGTGGTTACCGAAGATGAAGACAGTTCATTCACACCCTCACGGAGAACAATCATGAACACAGTCACCCGATCGCTTTGTCTTGGCTCAGTGATGATGATGGTTTTGGCGAGCAGTACCCTTGCGAATCCCATACGTCAAACATCAGCCGTCTATCAGCCACCCATTGGTTGTCCACCGGGCTTCCAGCCCGCAACCTATCCCCTTAATGCACAGTTGGGATGTCTACCCACACAAATTCAAGCCGAACCCACGCAACCGGATCCGGTTGTCAAAATCCGTACTGTGGAGTTTCAAGCCCTACCACCGGGCGGATGCCCACCGGGATGGGTGGCCGCGCGATCGCCCCTAAACTTCCAACTGGGTTGTTTGCCGACCCAACTTCAGTTCAGCCCGAATCCGCGTTAACACCCTCAAGGCGATGACTTGACCTCAGGGTGGCCACCCCATTTCCTTGATCGACCGCAACTGAATCACTGCCAGTACAGTGGACTACGATTTCCAAATTCAATCCGTTCGACAATAGACCTATTATTCTTTGCTTGTTTCGAGGCGGACCCACCGTTCTCTGCCATGCCCCCTCGTATTGTAGTCTGCGGTCTCAATGCCATCGGTTATCGCATTCTGTGTCTCCTGCGACAACAGAATGCCGAAGTGGTTGGTATCCACGATGCACCCATAGCCCATGAGCCGAGTCTGGTCATCGGCAACCCGCGATCGCCGGATGTCCTGACTCATGCCAACCTGCAAACCGCCCAAACCCTCATTGTGGCCTATTCCGACGATGCCCTGAATCTAGATATTTTGATGCAGGCCCGCTTGATCAATCCTCGGTTGCGCATCATTAGCCGTCTGTTTAATGTCAACTTGGGCGATCGCCTCGACCACACCTTGCCCGAACACACCAGCATGAGCGTCGCCGCCATTGCCGCTCCCATTTTTGCCTTTGCTGCCATGGGCAACCGGGCGATCGGTCAACTGCAACTGTTTGAAAAAACCTGGCCCATCTACGAAGAATATATTCACACCCAACACCCCTGGTGCAATTTACCCCTCAGCGATCTCTGGGACAACCGCACCCGAATGCTAATCACCTACCTCACCTCCGACCGCGAAATAAGTCTAGTGGAAGCCATGAGTCTGAAGCGCCGCCTCCAAGACGGCGATCGCCTGATTGTCGGGACACAGCCCACCATCCGTACCGCCCAAGCCTCTTGGCTCAAGCAAATCCGACCGATGCTCGAAAGCCTGCGTCGGTTTCCGCGCCAAAGCAAGTCCACCCTGATCACCTTTTTGGTCTTGCTGTTGACCATTTTGATGGCCACCCTCATCTATACCGATTTCGGCTGGGCCAAAATTTCCCCCGTCGATGCCCTGTATTTCTCCGTGGGCATGATTACGGGGGCTGGTGGGAATGAAGGGGTCGCGGAAGATGCATCGCCGTCGGTCAAGTTGTTCACGGTCGTCATGATGCTGGTGGGGGCTGGCGTGATCGGAATTTGCTACGCCCTCCTCAATGATCTGGTGCTGGGGAGTCGCCTCCGCCAGGTTTGGGACGTGGCGCGGGTGCCGCAGCGCCATCATTACATCATTTGCGGACTGGGTAGTTTGGGGATTCGCATTGCCGCTCAACTGCAAAGCCAAGGTCATGACGTGGTGGTCATTGAAAAAGATGGATCCTCGCGTTTTCTCAGCATGGCGCGATCGCAGCAAATCCCGGTCATTATGGGCGATGCCACTCTAGCGGCAACGCTGCAGATGGCCCATTTATGCCAAGCCGCAGCCCTGTTAGCGGTGGTGGACGACGATATGATTAATCTGGAAATTGCCCTGACAGCCAAGGATATCGCCCCCAAACTCCCCATTGTCGTGCGCAGCCAGCATCCTGAAAAAGCCCAACGCATGCAACAGGTGTTTGACTTTGAGGCGGTGTTAAGTCCACCGGAACTAGCGGCCCCGGTGTTTGCCGCAGCGGCATTGGGCGGCAAGGTCTTTGGCAGCGGCATGATTGGGGATAGTCTCTGGATTGGCCTGTCCCTTTTGGTCACCCCCGCCCACCCCTTTTGTGGCGAATGTGTGGAAAACGTGGCGATCGCAGCGGATTTGGTGCCGTTATATCTCGAAACCCCCCATCAAACCATCCACGGGAGCCAACTGCTCAAAACCCATCTGCATCCCAACGATGTCCTCCATCTGACCATCCCAGCCACCAACCTGGAACGCCTCTGGCGCACAACGGCTTCTGCCATACGCTAACTGCAAGTCTTCCAAGCGGTTTTTTGAAGGTGAAAGATCCCCTCTTGGTCCATCCGAATTAATACAAAATATCTCTTGAATCAACTGGGTTTAAGAACCGGGTGATAAGATTCTGGAAAAACTCACATCAACTTAAACCGTTGAAAGGAGAATCCCATGAGAGCTTTCTATCTGATCGCCACACCGATTATCGTGACAGGCAGTTTGTTGATTGGACTTTCTCCCCGTGCTATTGCCGGACCCAGTCCCCTCTTTGCCGTGCTGTTGGGCGGCAATGAAACGGCTGGCGGCGACACGGATGGCATTGGATCCGCCACCGTTACCATCAACCGCAATAAAGGACGGCTTTGTTACGGCATCACCGTTACCGGAATTGATACCCCCACACTTGCCCACATTCACCAGGGCGATGCAGGCGTTGCTGGTGGCGTGGTTGTGCCCCTGACCCCGCCTGCTTCAGGCAACCCTGGCGCATCTAGCGGTTGTGTTGTGGTGGCAGCTGCGTTGTTGAAAAGTATTGAAAGCAATCCATCAGGATTCTATTTCAACGTCCATACCGCCGCTTTTCCGGGCGGCGCATTGCGCGGACAGTTGTTTTAGCGAATGGAGTTCCGTCCTTTCAGCCCAGTACCGTTCGGTTGAGCCTTGATTGAGTGGAGTTGGGTCTGGGGGGTGTTCAGCCCCATCGTTGCGATGGGGCTGCTGGGTTTTGTCGCGGTCAATAACCGCGATCAGTTAAGGGCGATCGCGGTCAAGGTTGAGACAATCCATGAAAAATGCTGGAGAGAACCAGGTAGCTTGACACATCTACCGGAGGAACACCTGATGTCAGGATTGGAGGCGATCGCCCTTCAACCCGTCGATCAAGCACAGACATCCAAAGGACTTTGAACGGCTCGACCGCCTTTGTTGAGCACGTGGGTATAAATCATGGTGGTTTTAACATCTTTGTGACCGAGGAGTTCTTGGACGGTGCGGATGTCGTAATGATTTTGTAAAAGTTGCGTGGCAAAACTGTGGCGGAAGGTATGGCAACTGACTCGTTTGTTGATTTTGGCCAAGAAACCCGCTTGCTTGATGGCTTTTTGGAGACCACTTTCGTCGAGATGGTGACGGCGAACGATACCAGTTCGGGGGTCTTTGGAAAAGCGTTCGGAGGGAAAGACGAATTGCCAGACACATGCG
>JBAVRC010001185.1:0-1890 GCA_049694615.1 Thermosynechococcaceae cyanobacterium
GTCATGGGGCAGCAGCTTTGCAGGCTGAGTACCAAAGTACGGTCTGTCGCTTGGATCAAATCTATGACGAGGAGGGACAGGGTGTTTTTGCCAGTGAATGGCATACTGCCCGCAAGCGCACCTTACTGAGTCCCTACGGCGTAGGGACTTTGGATCAAGGGTTAATGGGAGTAGTGCGATCGCGGCATCAATTCGTCCGTCTATTTGGGCTTGCGGGTCGAACTATCATTTTGGATGAGATTCATGCCTACGATCTCTACACCAGCACTTTACTAGAGCGCTTTTTAGAATGGGCCGCTGTGCTAGGCTCCCCCGTTATTGCTCTTTCTGCAACGTTGCCCCTTGAGACTCGGCAGCGATTGCTAACGGCTTATGCCACTGGTTGCGGACAGCCCATACCGCCACTGCCTGTCGCCGTCTATCCACGCATTACAGCGTTGTGCGATGGAGAAGCAGTCGCTCATACCTTTGAAGCTTCAGAGCATGTATGCCGTGCTTTAGAGATTAACTGGGTACGCGATCAGGACTGGGCCGCTGCCTTGCAGCAGGTGTTAGCAGATCGAGGGGGATGTGTCGCGGTGATTTGCTCGACGGTGAATCGTGCTCAGGCGGTTTTTCAGCAGCTTCAGGCATATTTCCTCGAATCAGAACTTGGGCTGTTCCATGGTCGGTTTCTGTTCAAACATCGGGAACAGATTGAAAAGAATTGCCTAAATTGGTTTGGGAAAGGCACCACTGATCGACCAGCCCGCTTTGTTTTGGTTGCCACGCAGGTAATTGAGCAAAGTCTAGATGTCGATTTTGACTTGATGATTAGCGATTTGGCCCCTATTGATTTACTGCTACAACGCTCTGGACGACTCCATCGTCACACAAGGGATATGCGTCCCCCGTTGCTGCAAAGTCCCAAGCTTTGGATTATTGAACCCACTGTAACGGGTCAAGCTGAGTTTGGTGACAGTGGCTATGTTTATGATCGCCATGTGCTGCTGCGAAGCTGGCTGACCTTAAGGCAACGCAAGGCCATTCAACTCCCGACGGAAATGGATGCTCTGATTGAGTCGGTTTATAACCTGGAGATGCCCATTCCCCAAGATTTGGAACCCATTCATGCTGAGGATTGGCAAACATCGTTGGAAAAATACAAAACTGAGGAGGCGGAACGCAAGCGCACGATTGCCAACCACGTTAAAGTTCCTTCCCCTCATGCTGAGGTTAAGCCCGATCAGTTTACGAGTCTGAGGAAGGATGACGATGAGAGTGCGATCGCAGCCGTTACCCGACTAGGAGAGCCATCTGTGACGACCATTTTTTTGCAACAAACAGAGATTGGGCTGGTATTGCCTGGAACCCAGCAACGGGTGGATCTAAAGGCAAAACCTGATTTAGCCATGATTCGCAATCTGTTGGCTTACAGCACCCGCCTTTCTAAACCCAGGTTGATCTCGGCCTTGTTAGTCCAGAGCAATCCTCCTACCTGGACTTCGGCTCTACTACGCAATTGCCGCTATGTCGAAATCAATGCCCAGAGGTTTGCGGTGGTTGGGGACTGGCGGCTGACGCTAGATCCGTTGCGGGGGGTATTGGTTGCAAAGGAGGCTGAGATTTAGCTGCATTAATTCTCAACTTTGATATTTAAGGATTCCGTTTTGACTGCAAAAAATCGTATTCATCTCTCATATTTTCTGTAAACAGGCACTTAGCCCATGACTCTACCCTCTGACTCTTTTAATCTTATCCGGAAGCCCTGGATACCTGTAATGACTCAGGACTTTCAGGTACAGGAAGTTTCCCTTGTAGAGCTGTTTCAAACCTACTTATAAGTAGGCTTGGGTAGAAAAACGAAGGTATACAACTTGGCTAAGACGTGGCTGCCTTAGAAGGGAATTT
>JBAVRC010001186.1:0-3323 GCA_049694615.1 Thermosynechococcaceae cyanobacterium
TTTCGACACCGGGCAAAAAAGCCGTCGGTAATGAGTCCAGGTCGCACTTTGAGCACAAAGTATTTTTGGGCATCGCTGCCGTAGTGCAGAAATACCCCCAAAAGATTGACACCAACGGCGATCGCCAAAAGTAGGGTTGACGGTTGAGCGTTGCTGCTGATTAAGAGCCACGGTGCAAGCCAATAGAGCCCCAACAGGCAGAACGAGGAGCAAGCCAGAGGGATCGAGGCAGGAGCCTCCCACCGTTTATCTGGGTATATCCGATCCTTGAGCAGCCACAACACCCCATAGCCACTATGCAACACCCAATAAATCTAGGCTCCCACAGAAAAATTGTGGTGGAATACCATCATGCCCAGAATCACCGGGGTAGTCAGCCCTTTATGCCAGTTAATGGGATGTTTGAGTTTCATCGTGTTGCCTCGGCCACCGGAGCAAGGGGCGTGGTGCGTTGACCGATCGCCGTTGACGCATTGGCCAGGAAGTGGAGGTTGCGCAGTTCCAGCGTGAGCCAAGGCCATCGCGGGTTGAGCGCTGCAAATGGACTTTCAGGCGGTATCACGAACGAACCAGAGATCCATTTCAGTCCAGCCTCGAATTGACCTCGAAAGCTCAAGATGTCGGTGTTTAACATGCTAAACACCTGGCCTTCTAAATGAGAGGGTCCAGTCCAGGAGAGGGGCAACCCAACTTGGGTGTAACGACTGTGGCAGAGCACCTGATCGCCCTGTTTAACCGCAACATCGCGATCGCCCCAGGTAAAGGTGGCCAGTTCCTTGGGAAATCCCCAGATCTCGCGCCCGCCCGCCACCGAGTCGGGGTGGTCCACATAGATATGGGAAATCCAACTGCCCGTGCGATCGCCATACTTGACCAAGGACTCGGCCACAATAAGTTCACTGTAGGGCAAGGTTGAGTTGTCATCATAACGGGAGAGATAAAGACTGCCCAAGGTTTTCCCGGGCAAAATGGGGACCACCTCAAATTCGGCGGGAACCCGTCGCCGAGCTTCGGCTAAATCGATGAGACACAACGACACAAAAGCCGTTCCGTGCAGGTGCCAAGGTGCGGGAGGGTAAGACATACAGAACCTCAGATTGCGAAAGCAGGTTGATGAAGCAATGCCGCGACAACCCTCTAACTGCCACCAATTCGGGCCACATCGCGGGCATTTTCCTCAAATGCGGCGCTGAGGGCATCATCGCCGCTCAAGCCTGCATCCAATGCATTTTTAATGGCTTGGATCACCCGCTTATAGTCCTTCGGCATCACCTTGACAAACTGAGGCAGCATCGCGTCCCAATGAGCCAAAATCTGCGTCGCCTTCCGACTGCAAGTCAAATCTGCGTGATTTTGGATTAACTGACGCAAATCGGCAATTTCTTCGGCCTCCGTCAGGGTTTCCAGACCCACCATCTGCTGATTGCAACGGGTGGCAAAATCGCCCGTTTCATCCAAAACATAGGCCACCCCACCGCTCATGCCAGCGGCAAAGTTGCGTCCTGTTTTGCCCAGAATCACCGCCTTGCCCCCGGTCATATACTCGCAACCGTGATCGCCCACGGCCTCGACCACCGCATTGACCCCGGAATTGCGCACACAGAACCGTTCCCCGGCCACGCCGTTGATATAAGCTTCGCCACTGGTGGCCCCGTAGAGCGCCACATTGCCAATAATGATGTTTTCCTCCGGCACAAAGGTCGATCCGACCGGGGGATAGACATAAATCTTCCCGCCGCTTAACCCCTTGCCTAGATAGTCATTGGCATCCCCTTCCAGTTCCAAGGTGACCCCCTTGGGTACAAAGGCCCCAAAGCTTTGCCCCGCACTGCCCTGAAAATGCAGATGCACCGTATCGTCGGGCAACCCGTCCCAATGCTGTTTAGTGATTTCGTTCCCTAAAATGGTGCCGACCACCCGATTCACGTTGGTAATGGGCAAGGTGGCCTTGACCGATTCGCCCTTTTCAATGGCGGGTTGACAAAGATCCAGCAGTACGGTCATATCCAAAGACTTTTCTAAACCGTGGTCTTGGGGAATTTGGCAGTAGCGCCCCACCTCTGGACCTACCTGAGGCTGATAGAGGATTTTGGAGAAATCTAACCCCTTGGCCTTCCAATGGGCGATCGCCTGCTTTGGTTCCAGGACATCGGTGCGTCCCACCATTTCGTCCAAAGTTCTAAAGCCCAGTTGGGCCATGAGTTCCCGGACTTCCTGGGCAATGAAACGCATGAAATGGACCGTATGGGCCGGATCGCCCGTGAAGTTTTTCCGCAAATAGGGGTCTTGGGTGGCCACCCCCACCGGACAGGTATTCAGGTGACAGACCCGCATCATGATGCACCCCAAGGTCACCAGGGGCGCGGTGGCAAAGCCAAACTCCTCGGCCCCGAGCAGAGCGGCAATCACCACATCCCGTCCAGTCTTCATTTGGCCATCGGTTTCTACCACAATGCGGCTGCGTAGGTTATTCAGCACCAAGGTTTGATGGGTTTCGGCCAGTCCCAGTTCCCAGGGCAGTCCGGCATGTTTGATGGAGGTTTGCGGCGATGCTCCGGTGCCACCGTCGTAGCCTGAAATCAGCACCACATCGGCATGGGCCTTGGAGACCCCAGCGGCGATCGTGCCCACCCCCACTTCCGACACCAGCTTGACGCTAATCCGGGCAGCACGGTTGGCATTCTTGAGGTCGTGGATCAGTTCCGCGAGATCTTCAATGGAATAAATGTCGTGGTGCGGGGGCGGGGAAATTAAGCCCACCCCCGGCGTGGAATGGCGCACCTTGGCAATCCAGGGATACACCTTTTTACCGGGCAGTTGACCGCCTTCTCCCGGCTTTGCCCCTTGGGCCATCTTGATTTGGAGTTCTCTGGCCTGAGATAAATAAAGGCTGGTCACACCAAAGCGACCGGAGGCCACCTGTTTAATGGCGCTGTTCTTAGAATCCCCTGATTCATTGGTCCAGGTGTAGCGTTCCGGGTCTTCCCCGCCTTCCCCGGTGTTGGACTTGCCGCCAATGCGGTTCATGGCGATCGCCAAGGACTCGTGGGCTTCTTTAGAAATTGAGCCATAACTCATGGCCCCCGTCTTGAAGCGTTTCATGATGGCTTCAATCGGTTCCACGTCCTCCAGGGGGATCGATTCACGGTCTTTGAATGCCAAGAGACCGCGCAAGGTGAAATGCTGCTGATTTTGTTCGTTGACGAGGGCTGAGTATTGCTGGAATTGCGCGTAATTGCCCTCACGCACCGCCCGTTGCAGGGTGTGAATGGCTTGAGGACTGAACAAATGGGCTTCCCCATCCTTGCGCCACTGGTAGTCGC
>JBAVRC010001187.1:0-1928 GCA_049694615.1 Thermosynechococcaceae cyanobacterium
ATCTGGCGGGGGGTAAACTTGCGCTTGCGATCGTTCCAGGCATAGGTGAAATTGATGACCTCATCGATTGAACTCACGCTATTGTGTTTCATAATCCAATGAACCGTTGATAACAGTTCTAGCCCAAAGGGGGACTCAAAGCCTTGGACTAACGCGGCTACTCGGTTGAAGCGATCGCGCGTTTCTGGATACTCTTGCAGAAATGCGGTTGCATCTTCCACGGCTCCTGGAACTAACTGCAGCGGTTTATCGGGTTCATCGCCCCCATCGGCATAGCCAGAAACTAGGTGCCCTTCGATCGCGTTTAATACATGTCGCAGGTTTTCAGCGTAGGGGCCATAGGGAGCCTGCTGGTATTTCAGACATAGGGGCTCACCTGCTTCCTGCATGAAGTACATCAGTTTGTGGACTTCTAGCAAGGAGACCGAGGGATCGAGTAACCCACTTAGGTAGCGGTGCATCAGCTTTACCAAAGCGGCTTGTCCTGCGGGCATTGTATAGATTTTTGGCTGAGCAGCAGGTTTGGTCATTGAGACAACTCCTGGTTAAGCGATCGCATAGCCTGAGACCTGGCGCAGATAGGGTGGTTGAAACCCAATGACAATATCAGCTTTGGGGATTCCTCGGTTCACGAGATCTTGACCGATATCTAGCTCAGTGTTATTGACCTGAATCCAGACTTTTTCATCCTTAATATCCAGGTGAATGGAGCAACCATAGATTCTCTCTTTGTTATTCCAGCCAACTGCAACCACTTGGTAGTGGTCATGTTCCAGATCAAAAACGGTTTGGATTTCGATGTCACCGTAGGCTGGCTTGTAGGTGGCATACTCTTCTAAGAGTTGCTTGATGAGGGTGCGATAGGTTTGCTTTTTGTCTAGGGTTGCCATAGGACGATTGCCTCATTTTCGATGTCATAAACTAAGACGCTGAGCTGGTATTCCTGGATGACCATTTTGGGGAAGTCTTTTTGAAAGAATGTGGTATAGGCAGTTTCAGGGATAGCTAGGATTAATCTTCGGTCTGGTTCAGCGACTTTGAGAGCAACTCGATAGTTGATGAACTGACCGATCGCCAGATGGAAGTCGGCGATTGAAGAGGTATTGATAAAACTCTTGATTTCGACGGCAATTTTTTCACCATTGCGTTCAGCGGCGATGAGTTTTTCTGCACCAAGATCAATAAAGAAGTCTACCCCACCCACTTTCAGGAATAGGGGATCGTTGGTGATTTGCCAATCATCCTTGATCAGTGCCTGTTTGACCGCATCATGGAATAGATCCCTAGCCATTAGGTATTCCCCCCTTGCCTTTAGCCCGCTCCTGCCGGATCCGCTCTAGTAACACCGAGGCCGGTTCGTCGTTGGGGTCTTGGGGAACGAGCTTGCCTTCAAAGGCTTGTTTGAGAATGCTTTGGCGGAGGGCTTCGGCACGATCGAGATTTTCGGTGATGGTGGCGTTGAGGCTATCGCAGATAGAGAGGCGAGATTCGATCTCTTCGACGATTTGGAGTTGTTCTGCACCAGATAGGAATGGAACTTTAAATTCTCTTAACCCTGCTAATGGGACGGTTTTTTGCGCTGTTCCAGTTGAAACCTTTATCGCCTGTTGATACGCAAAAGACGATTGTAGAAAATAGAACACATATTTTTTGACAATGGTTGTTTCCAGACGAATCAGGCCAATATGTCTCTGAAAACAAAACTCATCATCACAATCAATTAAGCATGGAATTCCAAATGAGCCTGTAACAGTATAAAGAATATCGTTTTTCCTTGGTTTTCTACTATCTTGAATGTTCTCATAGTAATGTCTCGGAACAAACTTCGTATCTGAGAAATCAATTTTATTGTTTTGAATATTAGAGATAACAATAAATGGAACACCTGCGTTGGCTTTGGGAGGTGGTTGATGATCTCCGTCTGTAAT
>JBAVRC010001188.1:0-4580 GCA_049694615.1 Thermosynechococcaceae cyanobacterium
GGCTTGAAATAGTCCGGGGTTGGTATCTGCAGATTTTCCCGTCGTAACCTTTCAAAGATATCTTTCCACTTCCGCTGGACAGGTTCTTCATAACTCACTTCATTGTCCCGCAGGCGAGGCCAGGACTCCCCTGACTTAAAGTCCTGGATTAGTACTAACTCGGGCTGAGCTCTCGTTGTTTCTATCACCCCTACCAAGGCACCACTCTCCGCATAAACTACTTTGTATGCGTGAGCCTCGTTACCACTGTCACCACTGATGTACGTTGTGGGTGTAACGAGTCGCCCCGCTTCTCGCACTTCGTAATAAATGGGCCTGCTAATTTCCCAGCACCTACCTGCCATAATAATCACCGTCCGCTGAGACTGCACATCCAATTCGGCAATGCTCTCTCGACTGCTGCAGAGGTAATTGAGAACTGGGTGAATGTTATAAATAGCGAGGCCTACCAAAATTACGAATGACCCGATAAATAGTACCAGCAGCCTTTGCTTCTTACTCAAATCCGCACCCTTAGAATAGCCATCTAATGTCCTCGAACTCACCAGCGCATGACCAACTGTGATTCTAAGCCGGAGCGATCACTGTGCGTCCATGTGCAGTGAGCCGTTCTGACAAGCGACGCAAAAAGCTAATCAGCCTGAACTTTCAGCAGCCACCAGCACACTTGTTTAAGTGTACTAAATCAGCAAGGACTTTCGCAATTGCTAGTAACAAATCTTTGAAACAAGCGATGAATTTCGAAATTCAAATTCAGTTTTTTTGTGAAGACTGGAAAGACTTGCAAGGACTCGATATCGCAGGGGCATAACATAGAAATCATCCCAACAAATGACTTTTCAGGCGGTCTAGCACCCGTCCAGCAATTTCGTGATATTGCAATTCCCCAGTCAAAAGCTGAGCAGCAGTGACCGTGGCTCGCTCATTCTTGACTCCAAAGCGATAACAGATACCCGTGTGTTGATAGAAAAATTGAGCCAGTCTGAGCGCCGCATCAAAGCTATCGCCAAACTCGGCATGAATGCGATCGCTATAATCCCTAGAGCAATCCTCCACAATCGCCTGCGCCGCAATATGGCCACTCTTGAGTGCATGTAAAATCCCATCCCCAAAGAACGGGTTGATTAACCCTGCCGCATCGCCCACCAACAAAATCCGTCCATCAGCCGTATTAACGGGTTCTCGCCCTTGCCAAATGGGAAGCGGATGGGCATGAAATAGCAATTGCTCGGAGGGGGGAGGAAGCTGCATCGCTTTCACATAATCCAAAATCGCCTGCTTGAGCTGGCCAGGGATTTTTCGCTCTCGGCGGGCATCGGCGTGGCGGGGGCTAAAAACACCCGCACCAATGTTCAAATGCTCACCCTTGGGAAAGATCCAGGCATATCCGTGGGGAACGGCTCCATATTCCAAATGGGCAACTTCTGGGCGTAAATCTGGGTGTCCGGTTCCCCATTCGTGAGGTAACTCCAGTTCCATGGCGATCGCAATCAAACGCTTTTGGCGCAACCCCGTTGCCTGTGCCGTTACACCATTCGCACCATCCGCCCCAATCGCGTAATTGGCCGTAGCGACAAATTCAGACTCACGGGTGGATTCTGGGACAAAGAAAGACCGCGCCCGAACCGTAACGCGATCGCCTTCGACCTGCACCGACTTAACGGCCAGTCCATCCCGCATCGCCACACCTGCTTCTACGGCTTTCTTAACAAGTGCCTGATCAAAAATCGATCGCTGCACCATCCAGATCGACAGAGGCCGCTGCAACGTTCCGGGATTGATGGGGGCGACAACGGCTTCCGCAAATTTCCAGGTATGCCGCAGATAGGTAACATCGGCCTCCACGAAGGCTTCTGGCACCAGGTCTTGCAGCAAACTATTGCCCAACACGGGAACCCCCCCGCCACAGGTTTTACGTCGGGGTAAAGGGTATTTTTCAATTAAGGCAACGTTTAAGCCCGCTCTTGCGGCGGTTAGGGCTGCGATCGCCCCAGCGGGGCCAGCGCCACAAACAATCAGATCGTAATGCATGAATTAGCTTTCACGAGCAGGTTCTAGGTTAAAGCGCATCATAATGATCCACATTCATGTTTTAAACGGCAGGTATTAAGGTATCTTTCAAGATTGATTATTTGCGAGGATTCTCTGAGTTTTAGCGGGGCTGAAACATCAATTAATGCAATATTCAAAAATCCTTTACAAAAAGTCAAGAATCCGGCGATCGCAGCGTCTGAAACGGGCAAGGGGTGTTGTTTGACTTAGACTGGTTGGAAATAACGAGGGACTGAGTTCTGGACCCACCCTTAAAGAAACGAACGCCCTGCATCAGGTTACCCGGAGTAATCCCACAGCCTGCGAAAATCGCGTTTTCGCCTGAAGCCCGTTCTTGTACTTCGTAGATGCGATCTGGATCATCAATGCCCATGTCTTTCAAGCGAGCCAGGTTCGCTTCCTGGCTTTCCCCAATTAAGGCCGTCTTTATCTGCAACTCAGCCAACCATATCTGTACGGTTGGTATGCAACGGGATTATTATACGGTTACATTTTAGGAGTTAAAAGCTGGCAGAATAAATGCCATAATAATTCCTCCAATCACAATACTTTCAAGAACTTTCAAAACCAAGCTGGATTGTTTAATTTTGATCCCTTGAAACCAGGAACGAGGCGTATCATCGCCTCGCATTTTCCAATTAAACATTGATAGTAGCAAGGGTACTCCACCGACTTTGGCTCCCATGAGTAGATGTAATGCGAAACTCATGAACACACATATCCACGCCACCAGATGCGCCAGATACCAGGGACGATGAATTTCTCCAGTAGGAAGCCATTCTTCTTTCATCATTCGACCTGTTACCACCGCAAACGTTGCTGCAAGCAGCATTAATGTATTTGCAAAGCGGTGTACTGATATCCACCAAACTGGCTTACCGAGCTGTTTTAATTGACCAAAAGATTGCTCTTGTACTAGACGACGATGGCCAAGACGAAAGCTATAGAGAGCAAAAGCGGGTAAAAGTAAGAGGAATGTCAAAGCAATTGTGCCATGAATACCTTGAATATCTCCTGGGGTGGGTAAAGGAAGAGCACCCCAACGTTTGTCATAGGTGTTGTAAACCCAAAAACCTGAAATCAAGGCTAAAATGGTTAGTAATGTAGCAGCACCATGCAATATCCGTAATAGAACAGGTTGGTATGGATGAGACTGCGACATATCTAAAGTCGTTCTAATCAGAAGTTTAACCAAATTATAGCAATATCAGGATTGCCATACACACGTAGCCTATGCAGTAAGGTCATCTACATCAGCGGGCGGCGATGCACAGCGGGAGGATAACGTAATGTTCCGTTCCGCCTACATGCAGGTTAGACATATATAGTAGTGCGAACTGAAACGCTGTGTTTATTTTACCATCAGCACAATGATTTTTGTTAAATTTGTAATTGTAACTCTTCTCAAATTCTCAATATAAAAATTCATAGTTTTAGCAAAAAATTTATGGTATCTTATCAAATAAAATCTCAAATTTATATATTAACTTTTACTATATTCCAATGTAAACCTTCCACCTTCATATCTTGCAATACAGGATAAATAATCCGTGGGTTGCCAACCAAGTTGCGTAACTTCTTGAATTGCATAGGCAATGAAGGCTGGAGTAATGGGGTTTGATGTGTTGTTTAATCTAGTTTCAAATTTCTGAAGCCAAGGATCATTAAAAACAATATCAATAAATAATGAACTCCGAGGTTTATCACTCCTTCTAATATCAATTACTTTGCCACAACACCAATCATAAATAACTCCATTAACGGTTATTCGCCTAAATCCCCGTCTTTTCTGAGGTAAACTCAATTCTCTACTCCAACTTACTCAGATAGTTTATAAGTCTAATAGACTTGAATTAAACGGTGACCTGAAAAATAAGCCACTTATCCATGTGTACCGACCAACCGCTCGAATACATAGTTAAATGCGATAAGTAGGGGAACTTAACCTGAAAATATTGTACTGCAAGCGCCAGACAATCAAAACTTATAGACCTCGAACACAAACTTTACAGGTTTGCTTTGGTTCATCACGGAATGGGTATGGCAGCGGCTCAACTTTAATTTCAGGGAGCTTTTCTTCTTCCTTTAACATCTTCTTCACTGCCGGAGATAGCGTATCCTCATCATTGGGGATGCTGTTGTCTTTGAGTGCTTTCTTAAATCGGCCTCCTGTACGAGAGGTCATTGTTCTGATACTCCCTGCTTCAAGGTCAATAACGTACCCCACATACTGGGCAGGCATGAATGTTGTGATACCTATGATGCCACCCGATAAATCAACGTTGGCTTTTAGGATAATCAATGCAACTGGAAAGTTATCGTCTAAAGAAATCTCCGAATATATACCTAGAGATTCGAGATCCTTATTTTTTAACCGTTGCACAAAGATAACTTGAGGGGTACCTGACTTTTCCTGTTAAGTCTGGGTAGCCAAGAGCCATCCATCAACCAAGTCCTGTAATTTAGCCCATCCTCTCCAAAGGACCTGAATGCCAATGGGGGTTTTACGTCGATGCTCCAAATATCCT
>JBAVRC010001189.1:0-2463 GCA_049694615.1 Thermosynechococcaceae cyanobacterium
GGGATATTATGGTGCTGACTATCTCTATAAAAGACGTGTAAAAATGCCAAAACCAAAGCCCAAAACGAACCCGACGACATTCAGCCGTGGCGAACATCCAGCATCCCAGCGCAACTTGACGTATCACAAGGGCAGACCCTCAGTTCGGGACGCTTGGGGAGAGGATGCGGTGAAACTCACCACGACCTGTACCCCCACGGCTAAGACGGGTCTGCCAGATGCTTTGGATGCCGCTGGATATGCATCGCTAGCTGAATTGCTGGAATACATAGGGAGAGGGTTAATCACTCTGCCAGACAAGCCCCAACGCCCGGACCTGTAGCGGAGAAATTCAATTACAAACCCTGGTCAAGCCAGAGCTTTTTCTGTGATTCGGTCGATCCCATCAAGGATAGGCTTAAAACGTTTGTCTTCTACAGTTGGGGCTAGGGCTTTGATGTAGTTACCATGCACCAAAAAATACAATTCGATGGGGTGGATATGCAACAGTTCCGCGAACTTTCGCAAAAGCTTCACTGACGGGTAGCTATGTCCGTTGGCGTAAGCTGATTGTGTTTTCCCTCAAATGCCGAGGAATCACCTTGCCCGTTGGAGGGCAGTCTTCGGGCCTAATTCGTAAAAGTGTCAACTTTTTGCCTCCGGTTGCGGTACAAAAAGAGCGACACGGCTCACTTTTGCTAAAGTTAGCCCATTAAAAACTTGTGAAAAAAGCGATCGCCAGACTCAGAACCAGCGCGGTCAATAAAATTGAAGCACACCAGCGCGCTAGTTTCCATCCTCCGATGACTGTGGCAAGAATAGCTTTTACCAAGGTATTTACCATCGCTGCAATCAGAATGCCTGTAGTTGCGACCGATAGAGGTAAATCGACCTTCGTCGCCTGAGCTAAGGAAAGACTAACTGCATCCACATCGGTGATGCCGGATAAGGCGGAAAGGGCATAGATTCCCGACTTGCCAAACCATGCCTCAACCGCGCGAATCAATACGAACAGCACCGCAAGAACCGCACCGAAACCTAAGGCGGATCCTAATTCGATAGGATTTTTAAGTTCTACTTCAGAATTCGATGGGGCAGATGGGTTTTGTCGTGCGGACTCCTGGCGCAAAGCGATCGCCACTGCCGCAATCAGCGGCACCATAGCCAAAACCGCAATGGGCGGAACCAAGGTTGGCAGCAGGGCTGGATTAACAATCGAAACTTCCGCTAAAATGCGGACTGCCATTGTTCCGGCAGCCAAAGAAATTCCTGCCCCCAAGATCGCCAAGCTTCCCTGACTGCGTCGCGCCATGCGTCCAAAAGAAACCGTCACGGCTGTGGACGAAACTAAGGCTCCAATCATGGCCGTTGCAAGGAGACCCAAGCGGGCACCCAGTAGGCGCATGGCAAAGTAGCCTACGTAAGAGGTTCCCGCAATCAACAGCACCAGCAGACCGATGGAGCGAGGGTTTAAGGCGGCCCAAGGACCAATGTTGCGATCGGGGAGGAGGGGCAATACAACCGCCGCAATGAGGAGCAACTGAAGCGTTGCCAGTAATTCTTTCCGATCAAGATGGGTTAAAGATCGATGTAACTCTTCTTTAAACCCTAACAGTGCTGCCATTACGACTGCGACCGCCACCGCCTCGGCGGCAAAATCTTTCCCAACCATGACCCCTAGCATAAAGGTAATCATCAGAGCGAGTTCGGTGGTAATACCAAAGTCCTGCAATTTCTGAACGGTTAGGCCATAGGATAGTCCCACCATCAGGGCAAGACCTAGAAAAGAAACCGCGATTACAACCGCACCGAATTGTTCCGCCAAGAGTGCCGATATTCCGCCAAATAGTCCCACAAAGCCGAAACTTCGAATGCCTGCAATCCGAAGACCTTTGTGGCTGTCTCGACTAGACCAACCACGCTCCATCCCGATAATCAGCCCGATGGCTAAGGCGATCGCCAATCTGAGTGTAATGGTGGGATTCATACCTGTGTCCTCTTAGTTCCCAGTTCTCGGATGGCAAAAATCCAGCTTCCGAAACGGGATAAGATAAGAATAAGCCTTAAACCTTCTGGAGTACCTTCATGTCTAAAATGACGGTCGGACAGAATGAGAAGTCAGAAAATATTTCCTTTTTGGCTTCTTCTCCAAGCTCTTTGCTAAGCGCACTGCAAGATCTGCGTCGTTCGGTGGTTCAAGAAGGTCAAGAAATCTTTAGCCAATGGCGATCGCAGATCCATCGGCAAGCGTTTTTGAAAAGTAGTCTCAATCTCGCTTACTATCTGGCCTTACGCCACCACGATCTGCGGATGCTACAGGCCGCTTTGATGCCTTGGGGGTTGTCGTCTTTGGGGCGAATCGAGTCTCGCGTCCTGCCCAATTTAGATGCAGTCATTGCCACTTTGAGCGCGGTCTGTCAAATGCCGCAAGATCACCTACCCCAGCGTCCGGCAACTGAGGATTTTTTTGAGGGCGATCGCCTG
>JBAVRC010001190.1:0-4229 GCA_049694615.1 Thermosynechococcaceae cyanobacterium
GCCTTGGGGTTATCGTTGACCTTGGCCGGACTGGGCATCAGTGCTGCTGTACTGGGTAAAATTTACGGCCAAGTCGGAACCGGGTTGGGCATGGTGGTGAGTATCATTGCCATCTTAATGGGCTTACATTTACTGGAAGCCTTGCCCCTACGTTTGCCCAGTCTACCCCTTAATTTAGATTGGAAGTCTGATCGCTGGCCTCAGGGACTACGTGCGTTTTTGCTGGGCTTGACCTTTGGCTTAATTGCCTCCCCTTGCAGTACCCCTGTATTAGCCACCTTACTGGCTTGGATTTCCAGTACGCAAAACCCACTCCTGGGAGGTGGTTTGCTTCTGTCCTATACCAGCGGCTATGTATTGCCTATTATTGTGGCGGGGACTTTTACCGCCACCCTCAAGCAATTTCTGGCCCTGCGGCGGTGGTCCGGCTGGATTAATCCAACGAGCGGGGTTTTGTTGATTGGTTTTGGCGTGTTTTCGCTAATGACTAGGGTTTGGCCAACGGCCATTTAGGAACTGTGTATGACAGATCGCTTGCTTTCGGTTTGGAAATCGTTACGTGAAACCGTGCTTCCGGTTTTGGCCGATTTAAGACTGGCTATTTTGCTGCTCTTGGCGATCGCCCTTTTTAGCATTTCCGGCACCGTCATCGAGCAAGAGCAGTCTGTCGAGTTTTATCGCACCAATTACCCCGAAGATCCGGCATTGTTTGGGTTTTTAAGCTGGAAGGTCTTGTTGGCCTTGGGCCTCGACCATGTGTATAAAACCTGGTGGTTTCTGGCCTTAATGACTTTATTCGGCGCCAGCTTAGCGACCTGCACCTTCCTGCGCCAAATTCCAGCCCTCAAAGCCGCTCGCACCTGGAAGTTTTACGACCAGCCCCGTCAATTTGAAAAATTAGCCCTGAGCACGGTTCTACCTTCTTCTTCTTTAACCGGTTTAGCCGATGCCTTACGGAAAAAGCGCTACAAAGTCTTCCAAGCCGATCATGTGCTTTATGCCCGCAAAGGCTTAGCGGGGCGCGTGGGTCCCATTGTGGTTCACGCCAGCATGATTTTGATTCTGTTAGGGGCTATCTGGGGATCGTTAACCGGGTTTATGGCCCAAGAGCTGGTGCCTAGCGGCGCATCCTTCAGCGTCAACAACATTGTCCAAGCAGGAACCTGGGCCAAGGCGCAAATTCCCAAGGACTGGTCCATGCGGGTCAACCGCTTTTGGATTGACTATGCTCCCGACGGCAAAATCGATCAGTTTTATTCCGATCTTTCAGTGCTCGATCCCCAGGGCCAAGAAATTGACCGCAAAACCATTCATGTGAATCAACCGCTACGGCACAATCGGGTCACCGTCTATCAAACGGACTGGGCGATCGCCGCTGTGCAAGTGCGGGTCAACAACAGTCCCGTGTTTCAGTTACCCATGGCACGTCTTCCCGTCAACTCGGCGGGACGCCTTTGGGGCACCTGGGTCCCCATCAAACCGGATATGAGTGCTGGCGTGGCCCTCATTGCCCGAGATTTGCAGGGCACGGTGGTGATTTATGACAGTGCCGGAAACCTGGTGGGGTCGTTACGTCAGGGGATGCGCTTAGCCGTGGAAGGGGTGGATCTCTCCCTGGTGGATGTCATTGGCAGCACTGGGTTGCAAATTAAAGCCGATCCTGGTATTCCCTTTGTCTACACTGGGTTCGGGTTGTTGATGTTGAGTGCCCTCATAAGCTATCTGTCTCATTCCCAAGTGTGGGCCTTAATCGACCAAGGCAATCTATATGTCGGCGGACGCACCAACCGCGCCCAAATTCTGTTTGAACGCGAATTAGTGGATATTCTAGGTCACACCCAAACCGACGCGAATTATTCTGCCCCTACGGTCTCTCGCGAACCCTTACCGAGCCCAGATTAAACCGGTGCCCCATGCCTCCCCTAACCCCTGAACAACAGACCCGTCTCCGGGCCGAAGTTGCTGCCCCCTATCGAGGACTGCGGCGATTTACCTATCTAGCCCTAGGCGGTTCAGCTTCCATCGGTGCATTTGTGTTTCTGATGAAGGCGATCGCTGGGGAAACCCTAGAGCGCACCTTGCCCAACCTGGCCCTTCAAGTTGCAGTGGGGTTGGTTATGCTCTGGCTCTGGAGGCGCGATCGCTCCTCCCAGTAACGGGCAGACCACCAACGAGAACCTCAAATCATCCGTTGCTCAATCGCCCAGCGCGCCAGCTCGGTACGGTTATGTAACCCCGTTTTGCCCAACATATTACTGACATGGCTCTCCACCGTACGTTGGCTCACACTCAGGTCTGCCGCAATTTCTCGGTTCGCCATTCCCTTGGCCACAAGCTGAATTACCCGCTGTTCCGTTGGCGTCAACTCAACATCGAACGGCACATGAACCGACACCGTGGTACTGAGGTCGGGGCCTTGGATCTGCCGCAAGCGCACGGCCTGTTTCAGCGAAGCTTCAATCTGAGCCACCAACTCATCCGGTTCAAAGGGCTTGACCATATAGACATCAGCCCCCTTACTCAACCCAGCCACCCGATCCTGAATTTGTCCCTTAGCCGACAAAAACAAAATGGGGAGCCAACTGGTTTGCGGGTTTTCCCGAACCTTTTTGACGAAGGTATAACCGTCCATCTCTGGCATCATGACATCGCAAATAATGAGATTTGGGATATCGCTTTCCAGTATCTTTAAGGCATCTCGACCATTTTTAGCCGTGACGACACCATAACCCCGTAATTCCAAATAGTCTTGCACGAGCAAAACAAGGTTCGGGTCGTCATCGATTAACAACAGTTTGTTGTTGTCGGTGGCGGGTATTTCCTGCATGCTTGGGTATCCAGAAAATGGTTGTAATGCTAACTTTAAGTTGAAATAGTCCTTTTGTAACCGTAATCCTAGTCATCAGTGTATGGTTTTTGTGCTGTGCCTAGGACAGATTACAAACGGACGTAACCTTCTTGAGGATGCCCCACTGGGAGGGGGGATGCGTCATCTTCTTGCATTTGCGTTTGAGGCGATTCCATTTTAGCTTTGTCTAAAACGGCCCAGACTTCCTGTAAAAGGGAATCAAGCCCTTGCTGCGCAACAGCTGAAATGGTAAAAACCGACTGCTTGGAAGCTTGGGCAATGGTGTGACTAATTTCCGTCCAGCGTTCCGGCTCTACCGCATCCATCTTGTTCAAAACAACAATTTGGGGATAGTCGGGCAAACCATGCCCATAGCACTGCAATTCTTCCTGAATAGACCGATAATTGTCCAATGGTGCTATATCTGTCCCATCAATGAGGTGAATCAGCACATGGGTTCGTTCAATGTGACGCAAAAAATCGTGCCCCAAACCGAAGCCCGAATGGGCACCCGCAATTAACCCTGGAATATCGGCAAATACCACCCCATCGCCATCTCCACGGGGAACAACCCCTAAATTAGGAATAAGGGTTGTAAAGGGGTAATCTGCAATTTTGGGCCGAGCTGCCGATAAAACGGAAATTAAGGTCGATTTACCGGCATTCGGTAAACCGATGATCCCCACTTCGGCCAATAACTTAAGTTCCAACCGTAAATGCCGCACTTCTCCTGGTAGACCGGGCAATGCATATTCCGGGGCACGATTGCGGTTGGACAAAAAATGCTTGTTACCGAGTCCACCCTTCCCTCCTTGGGCAATGACGAGGGTTTGTCCCGGATCGGTTAAATCTCCCAAACATTCCTCTGAGCCGGCATCATAGACTACCGTACCGCAAGGGACATCCACCACCCAATCATTCCCTGATGCCCCCGTCAAATTCTTAGGTCCGCCACGCTTTCCATCCTGTGCAGCAAAAATATGCACATACTGAAAATCGAGAAGGGTTTGCAGATTCGAAACAGCCCGCAAAATAACCGATCCGCCCTGGCCGCCATTGCCACCTGCCGGTCCGCCAGCAGGCACATATTTTTCACGGCGGAATGCCACCATGCCATCCCCCCCTTTGCCACCCCTAACTTCAATTTCAGCTTGATCAATAAAGCGCATGACGTTAATCCTGATAGGGCGACTGCGTGACTAGAATGACCTGGCAATAGTGATCGATATCTGTGACAACCGCTGCAAAGGTGTTCTCTAGAGCCGTAAAAATCGATAACTCCATGGCCGATGGATCCTGTTCCTTTGCCACTTGTTCTAAATGAGCCAGCAACTGTTCTAGGGGCCATGCCCCAATACTGGCGCTGGAGCCTCTTAATCGG
>JBAVRC010001191.1:0-3669 GCA_049694615.1 Thermosynechococcaceae cyanobacterium
TAATTATTAAAATTAGGAAAAAAACAGGATTGGCGCGACTTGAACGCGCGACCTATCGCTTAGGAGGCGATCGCTCTATCCAACTGAGCTACAGCCCCAAGGGGGTTTCACTATCCTAGACGGGACAGCGACCCTTGATGGACGGACAAAACCGACGCGCGGAATTGGTTCAATTTTAGCATCGCACCCTTGAAACCTTTTAACGGCCAATTCAAAATCCGGTTTGATAACCCGTCATTTGACGGTATTGTAGGTTCCGCTCACAATGGTTGTCATCACATACCCTGATCTAATGGCCCAAAAATAATGTTGGACCTGTGGCTCGTCATGGTTTTGGGGTTCCTAGGCAGCTTCGGACACTGTATTGGCATGTGCGGTCCCCTCACCGCTGCCTTAGCACTTTCCCAGGGCCAAGGCCCTCCGACACCCTGGCGATCGCTGGTGTTTCACAGTCTGCTGAATGTGGGACGGTTGATCAGCTATACCTTGGTTGGAGCCGGTATTGGAGCATTAGGATCCGTCCTGATTGCTGGGTGGCAGTTTGCTGGCATTGATAGTTTGCTCCGTCAAGGCATTGTCATTTTCACCGGACTGATGTTGATGGGGATGGGTTTACGCCAAGTCGCGCCAGCCCTGTTGCCAAAACTGCCGATCTTGCACCCTTTCACCCAGACTGGACTGCACCAGCGGCTCAATGCAGCCATGCTGACCCTATCGGCTCAGCCTCACGGGCTAGCTCCCCTCATCCTAGGCATGACTTGGGGATTGATTCCCTGCGGATTTCTCTATGCTGCACAAGTTAAAGCGGCTGCCACTGGGGATCTTTGGATGGGCGCTGCCACGATGTTGGCCTTTGGGCTGGGAACCGTTCCGTCTATGTTGGGCATTGGCCTCTCGACGGCTCGCATGAGTCGCGATCGCCAGGGACAACTCTTTCGCATGGGCGGGTGGGTGATGTTGACCATTGGCCTTCTGACCCTACTTCGCACCAGCGCAATGGTTGACTATACCGGACATGCCGCCCTGCTATTGCTCGCCCTTGTGCTGATAGCCCGTCCACTGGGTCAGGTGTGGCCCTGGCTGCTCACCTATCGTCGGGCCCTAGGGGTAGGCGGATTCATCCTGTCCTTGGCCCATACCGCCCACATGCTCGATCACACGTTTGCATGGACTATCAACGCAATACCCTACCTGCTTCCCCTTCAGCAAGTCGGCGCTTGGGCAGGTATTATAGCCCTAGGCGGGATGGTCCCCTTAGTTTTGACCAGTTTCGATGCGTCCGTCCAGTACTTGGGTCCATACTGGCGCAAACTGCATTTATTAGTACTGCCCATCTTCTTACTGGGGGTGGCTCATACTGCCTTGCTGGGGTCCCATTATCTCGGTGCTTGGGATGGGGCGATCACCTCGAAGCTACGAACCAGTCTGCTGATCTTGGGCACGGCAGGTGTTTTTCTGGTGCGTTGGCGCAGAATTTGGCAGATGTTCAACCTGGAGAACGCCGATGGCTCATCTCAGTAGTTGGGGGAATGCTCTGGGGCTTAGCTTAGTCCTGTGGGCTGCGCCTCTATTCGCCCATACGGTGAAAGTTTCCGGGGATGTGGCGGCGACCTTTCATATTGAGCCGAACCATAATCCCAAAGCAGGCGAACCGGCCCAAGCTTGGTTCGTGCTGACCCAACGTGGGGGAGTTCTGGTTCCTTTGGCAAAGTGCGATTGCAAATTGGCGGTGCATCTCGAACCCCATCAGGAAGGCGATCTTCCGGTAGTAGAGCCTGTCCTCAAGTCAATTGCAACTGAGGGGTATCCAGACGTTCCTGGCACTCAGATCACGTTTCCGAAACCGGGTAAGTACGTCTTGGAACTCAGGGGTGAACCAAGAGCAGGCGGGCAGTTTCAGCCGTTTGAGTTGAGCTATGAAGTGACGGTGGCGTCTCAAGCCAAGGTTACTGCTGATTCGCCTAAGTCTGTTGTGAATCAGGACCAGGATGCTCGCGAAGCCCCTATCGTTTACAAAACTGAATTGCGCGTTCAACCCTTTACCCCACTCCTGCCCCTCTTAATCGCTGGATCAGTTCTTGTTGGTCTAGGGGTAGTTGGTTTTGCGCTAAAACGATCCCGTTGATGGGTCGTTATCTGATTTTCTCCACGCTTATGATGCAATAGGGCAGAGGACCAATCCCACCCGTGGGTCTGGCTGCAAACCCCACAAGTCCCCTGCATTGAGCAAAAAACATAATATAGTTATTGGCCAAACGTCGGCACACGGGTCTTACAACCCCGATTCAGGAACCCATCCAATCCCCAAGCGGCACATTCAATCGAGCGCGGCAAATTTGGCTGCGTAACCGTTGTGTAGTCGCAAGACACATAGCCATTCCCATCCGAATCCACCGCCTGACACCGCGATCCGTTCACATCTTGGCGCAATACCGCAGACACATAATCCTTGAGTTGCCCTTCGGCAAAGCTGCGACCAAACAAGGATTGACCGACTGTGCGCCCTGCGGTTAGCAAAAACGTCCCAACCACAACGACCAGAAAACCGCACCCGAATAAAATAACAAACAGTTTAAGTTTATTCATTGCTATGAGTCCTTCCCTTTTGTTGGAATAAACTCCACTTTATCGCCATAACCCCGAAATACAACCATAAAAGGGACTTAAGCTTCTTAAGCGGTTCATTGAGACCATCCGCTATGCTAAAAGCACATTGAAATCGGGCTATCTTAACCCATGCAACGCTGGCAGAAACATTTGAGGGTCTTTTGGATTTGTTGGCTTGCCTGTGGAGTGTCTCAACCCGTTTGGGGGACATCGATCCAACCCAGCCGCAGTCTGCGCGGCATGGTCGCTTCAGCCCATCCCTTGGCCAGTGCAGCGGGCTTATCGATGCTCAAACAAGGGGGCAATGCCATCGATGCTGCTGTTGCCACAACCCTCGCCATTGGGGTCGTTGAACCCTTTTCGGCTGGGCTAGGCGCCGGCGGCTTTTTGCTATGGCGACCTACCAACACCGGCAAAATTGAGGCACTGGATTTTCGCGAGCGGGCACCCCTCCAAGCCACGGCAACGATGTATCTAGATCCGCAAGGGAAAGTGCGCCCAAAGGCCAGTACCGATGGCTATCTCGCCGTGGCCGTACCGGGGACGGTGGCGGGGCTGGTGGAGGCCCATCGACGTTTTGGGCGATTGCCTTGGCCCACCGTGGTGCGTCCGGCCATTGCTCTGGCCCAGCAAGGCTTTATCGTCAGCGATCGCCTCTCCGAAGCGACCCAATCCCGTCTGGACCTCCTGAACCGCAACCCGTCAGCCCGTGCTATTTTTACCCGGAACGGCACCCCTTACAAATCCGGCGATCGCCTGATCCAAACCGATTTAAGCCGCACCCTGGCCGCCATCGCCCAGCGTCCTCAGCGCTTCTACACTGGGGATATTGCGGCTGCCATCGCCCGCGACATGGCCCGCAATGGGGGACTGGTCACCCTCAAAGACCTAGAGCAATACAAACCCACCTGGCGATCGCCTGTCTGCGGAACCTTTCGGAAACTGCAAGTGTGTTCCATGCCGCCGCCGTCTTCCGGCGGCGTCCATTTAATTGAACTGCTGAACCTGTGGAGTCGGGGCAATTTAAATACACAACCTTGGCATAGCTTGGATGCACTGCAC
>JBAVRC010001192.1:0-2084 GCA_049694615.1 Thermosynechococcaceae cyanobacterium
TGCACGATGAGTAAATAATAAACTCATGAAGTAAAAATAGCAATCAATTATTGATAGTTATTTCTGATCAAAAGCACACAGTCTCATTAGCTCGGACGAGTGTTTTGCTCCAATTTGGCAAAGGATACTCATTGATTTTTACCTACGAAGCTGCAATGGATTGAATAAACGTGTTATCCTTAACTCTCAAGCCACACATTTTCAACTTTTGCAGGACTGCTGCCGAGTCAGCACTATGAGCTAAACGTCGATGCCTGCGTCCCCTATTCCAAAGCAAGATATTCGTCCGCTTGTTCAAGAAATGCGACGACGTTTGATCTACACTACCGAGCAATTTGCGAAACGCCTGTGTGAAAAACCCGAAGTCGTAAATCAATGGCAATATTTGCCCAAAAAACCCACTAAAAAGACGCTCGAACAGCTCAAAAAAATCTTGCTTGAAATGGGAGACCTTGGCAAAGATTTATTAGAAGAGTATCATCTTTAAATTTGAACAGAAGATAGGCATAGGTAGAACTACCGATGCTAAAAATTGATAATTGCTGTGTCGTGATGGTTTTACAGCAGCTTTTGCTTAGATTTTCTCGAAGAGCGTTCCAAAATTAACTCAAGGTGTGACTTGACCGTGCAAAGTTGTTTTTTTCGGGTTTTCCTGGCATAAAATCAAAATGTAGTCTACAATACAGAAACAAGGCTCATTTTTAAGTTCAGAGCATCTAATCATTCCTGTTTTCCATATAGACAGGGGGAAAAGCTCTGTTTGAAAAAGCCTATTCAAGTTTAGATAAACTTTTTTGGACAATTTTATGGCTTTCCTTAATAAAGACTCAATTAAAATCGATAACAAACACCGTTCTTTTATCATGCATAACTTAGAGCAACGCATTCAGGCTGCTAAGGAGCAGTGCAATGAAACACTGCTCCGACTTTTGGAAGATGAACGCAATCAACTTGCTCTGTAACCTTAAAGAGTTCCTAACCCTTTCAATTCCAACTGATTCATAAACTCCTCGTTGCCTTTACCTTAGCCTTTCCCGCTTCAAGCTGGCGTGATTCAGACCTCTTTAGGTTGAAGATGGACGTGGCATTATCTTAATTTTGGGTATCAATACAAGATAAAAAAGCTTGAAGGGTAAGGGTTTGAGCCTCTCTCGTTACAGGATTGACGTCACGACCCTTTCCATCAGTTGAAGATGTCCCGTGTCGTGCGGATCCGCTTAAGTTGGACCATTGCCCTCCCCAAAGGCTCCCGCTGGTAACGACCATTCTTCAGCGCTCCAGAAAATCGGTGCCACTTATTCGCGACTCAGAGCCAGCTTTACGTTATCGGCCTGCCTGAGCGCTGTCTCATAAACCGTCCCCTGCGCCACCATCTCAGGAATGCTCCGTTTGTTGTCCAGCGTGTGGCCAAACGCTTGTTCGTAGGCCACCATTCGCTGTGTTTCCTGGGGTGCGATCGCCCAATTAGAGGCCCATTGATGGGGCGATCCGAAAATGCAACGCTGACACGAGAGCCGCCCCCAGCCCAGAGAGTAGGCAGGATGTACCTGAATCTTCCATCGCTCGATCATCGCCCAAACCTGACGCTCGGAGAGCAAATGTACGGCCCGCCAATGATCGACATGCCGCGATCGTTTTGGGCTATGGCGACGGTCGGTGCGATGGGGTTCAAAGCGCTTGTATTGGGATCGTGCTGCGCTTTCTGCTGCTCTCTCGCCTGTGACCACCAGCGATCGCGAATGGTTAAAACGGGGTTGGTTTGCAATGGCCGCGTTGAGGACATCGATTTTGGCATAGGCGCTACACCATCGACGGCTCAGGTCCGCCGTCTTGGCCGGGAATTTACGACGGGTACTGCGTTGACCGCTGCCGCCGATGGTTTGCACTCCTCCCGGCGTCTCGAAGTGGGTGGGGGCTTTGGCCTGATACTCCCGACACATTTCGCGCTCTAGTCCGCCCTCTAGCCAACTGAAGTAAATGGGACATCCGATGGCCTGGGCAAATGTGCGGCAATAGTCTTCTGTCACAGGCCAATCGAACAGCGTCGAACCCTCCCGTCCATCGACCAGGTGATGATGCAGTTC
>JBAVRC010001193.1:0-2927 GCA_049694615.1 Thermosynechococcaceae cyanobacterium
GCAATACGTTCAACGTTTGGCTCAATTGTTTGGAGTGCCTCATAAACAAGCTCTTCTTCAGGAGTTAACACAACCTGCTCAAATAACTCGGTCATTCTCTCAACGCCTAAGGATGATGACGTGATAAATTGGGTTTTAGATGTTTCTTTGTCGGATGCTCCAGAGAAATAACGAAGAAAATTTTTCGGAAGCCCATTATCAAGACTCAGCGGGATCCTTATTAAGGGTTCTTCGGATTGATCCAATATCCATTTAAAGATGAGTGAAAGGTTTCCTAAACCTTCTAGCTCATCGTCCCAATTCCTGCGTTTATCAAACTTATAGCTTCGTTTGTTGTCTGAATTAGTTGAAGATTCTACAACAGATGCCAAGAAAGTTTCTTGCAGATTTTCGCGAATGCCAGTAATCAAAAATTTGCTATCCAATTGAACCTGATGACCATAGAAAAGATGGCTAATATCAAATTCACTTCTTGTATCAAATGCGCTTTTCCCGTCGCCCCAAAAATATTCACCTCGTCTATCTATAGACTCAGCTAGTGGTTCTAGATTATTCCGAGAACACAGCAGGTGAATTGCTTCAAGAATTGATGTCTTGCCGCTATTATTTGTCCCAACCAGTAAATTGACCCTACCAAGCTGTTGAAGCTCGAAGGACTGAAAACAGCGGAAGTTTTCTATCTTTAATGACTTCAGCATAGGTAGCCGTCAGGATTGTACCAATGCTATGATAGCTTGTCTAGACTAATCCCGTTCCCTGTGAGCAGGCTAAAACTACGTTGGTGCGGATGGACCAGAAGGTTATCGTTGGGAGTTCAAAGCTATCTGCCGCCGCACAACTTCACCGTTATCGTTAAATCAGATCTATGTTTACAAAATCTTAGAAAGATATTCAAACGAGCAATTGAAATTACCTTTCAACTTAAAAAAATGGCTTCTTGAATTGCTTTGCTTTCTTTTCCCTAACGCTTGGCCAGTTTCTTGTTAGCCATCTTCCGCAGACGAATTGATTCTGGGGTAACCTCCACCAACTCATCCGAGCTAATGTACTCCAGCGCCCGTTCCAAGCTCATGTCCACAGGAGGCTGCCACTGGACCAGTTCATCTCCAGTGGCACTGCGGTGGTTGGTGAGTTGCTTGGTCTTACAAATGTTTCGATCGCTAGACCTGCAGATTTCGTAGTCAGTATGACAAATTCCCCGTCCCAGTCCCCCCTAGTCTGACGATAGAGCCATTCAACACAAGGGTCAATCCATGCCAACTCACATCTCCGTCATTATTGTGGGTGGCGGTCAAGCGGGCCTGTCCATCAGCTATGTCCTCAAAACACGCGGCATCGACCATATCGTGTTTGAAAAGTATCAAATTGCCCATTCGTGGCAGAGCGATCGCTGGGATTCCTTTTGTTTGGTCACCCCGAACTGGCAGTGCAATCTTCCCGGCTTTCCCTACCCTGGCGACGACCCCAACGGGTTCATGCAAAAGGATGAAATTGTCGCCTACATCCAAGCCTATGCTGCCGCCTTTGACCCGCCTATCCAAGAAGGGGTTGCGGTCTGGCGCATTACCCAAAATCAGGCCGAGGGAGGATTTGATGTGGTCACGTCCATGGGCGACTATCACGCCGATCAAGTGGTGATTGCGGTGGGTGGGTACCATCGCCCCAAACTGCCCCAATTGTCCCAGCACTTACCGGAATCGATCTGTCAAATCCACTCTTCCGCCTATAAAAACCCTCAATCTTTGCCCGATCAAGCCGTGTTGGTCGTCGGCACCGGACAATCCGGCTGTCAGATTGCTGAGGATTTGCACCTAGCAGGCAAGTCCGTGCATTTATGCGTTGGTAGTGCGCCGCGATCGCCCCGTCGTTATCGCGGCAAGGATGTGGTGGAGTGGCTTGACCAGATGGGCTATTATGACCTGCCCATTTCAGCGCATCCGCAAAAAGAGACCGTGCGCACCAATGCGAACCACTATGTCACGGGTCGCGATGGAGGCCGCGAGATTGATCTGCGCCAATTTGCCCTGGAAGGGATGCAACTCCACGGCAGGTTAAAGGGAATCGAAGACCGCACCTTGGAATTTCAGGACGATCTCAAACCCAACTTAGATCAAGCCGATGCCGTGGCCGAAAAGATTAAGCAGACCATTGACGACTGGATTGCCAAATGTAACCTTGATGCCCCCCTCGATCCACCCTATCAACCCGTTTGGGAACCCGTGCAACCGGAGCTAACCCTAGACTACGAAGCCGCCAACATTGGCACCGTGGTCTGGTGTACCGGATATCAATCCGACTTTAGCTGGATTCAGGTTCCGGCCTTTGATGGGAATGGCTATCCCAACCATGAACGCGGGGTCACCAACGTGCCAGGACTGTACGTTCTCGGACTGCCTTGGCTCTACACCTGGGGCTCCGGCAGATTTTCCGGCATTGCCAGGGATGCCGCCTTTTTAGCCGATTGCATTGAGGCAAGGCAAACCCAACCTTCTCCAACCATGGTTGCAGTTGCCTGAACCAGAGTGTGTGCAAGGTCTATGGCTTGTTGTACTGCTTAGATTTATGAATTATTGATTTTGCTTTTAGTGTTGGGAAATATAAAGTAGTTGATTCTCTTGCAGCTACTTGATGTCTAGAGTTATATGAACTTACAGTTAGAACTGATCGCTGGCGATGTTAATCGGATTGGTGATTTAGATTTCCTGCTTTTGGGACATAAGAATCCTCTTCGGAAACAGATTTGTGAGGAGACAGATTCTGTTTTTAAGCCTATAGATAGTGAAAGTTGGTCGCATCCCCATCAGTATGAATTTCTAGAAGAACCTTCTTATAAATGGAAAAGGGTTGGCAACATGTCAATAACCGCTGGTAAAGGAGAGCATGAGGGATTGCCATAATTGCCAAAATCTGTTTTATAAGGAGATATG